>CAZTNO010000111.1:0-8630 GCA_964614865.1 uncultured Clostridia bacterium | reverse complement strand
AAAAAGGCGAACGGAAGCTCGACGCCTTGGGCATGGACCAGGTCATCGACTACCACGTCGCCCAGTATGCCGACAAGCCCGACATCCAGAAGAACATGAACAGCAGCGACGTCTACCTGGTGGCCGCCCACCGCGAGTGGAATTCGCACAATTTCTACCAGGGCCTGGCCACCCTGCAGCCCGCCGGCGAAACCCGGGAAATGCTGCTGAAGATGGCCCAGGAAGAGCTCAAACACAAGGAAAAGGTCGAGTACCTGTACTCTAACACCGCGTTTCCGCAAACTGCGGGCGGTTGACCCTGGTTGCGTTCGACGTGACGAATCACCAATAAACAAGGAGAACCGGATGAGTGAAACACCGAAGATGCCGAATCGCTGGCTGATCGCCATCATGGGCACCGTGCTGCAACTGGTGCTCGGGACCATCTACGCCTGGAGCTACTTCCAGAAGCCCCTGATGAACTACGCCAACTGGAACAACCAGCAGGTGGCCTGGATTCTCTCCCTGGCCATCTGCTTTCTGGGCCTCTCCGCCGCTGTCGGCGGGGTGATGCTGCCCAAGATGGGCCCCCGCAAACTGGCCGTAGCAGGCGCCCTGCTCTACGCCACCGGCTGGGTTCTGGGCGGAGTCGCCCTGGCCAGCAAGAACCTCCCCCTGCTCTACATCGGGCTGGGCGTGATCGGCGGCATCGGCCTGGGTCTCGGCTACGTGACCCCGGTGGCCACCGCCGCCAAGTGGTTTCCCGACAAGAAGGGTTTCATCACCGGCATGGTGGTCATGGGCTTTGGCCTGGGCGCCCTGCTGATGAGCAAGTTGATCGCCCCCTTCCTGCTCGATCTCTTCACCCAGTCCATCGACGGCGCCGCCGTGGTCGCCTGGCCCAAGGTCTTCTTCTTCATCGCCCTGGCCCTCGGCCTGCCCGGCCTGATCGCCGGGTTCATCATGAAGAACCCGCCGGCGGGCTACGTCCCAAAGGGCTGGAATCCGACCTCCTCCGCCGCCACCGCCAACGACGAATCGCTGACCCCCGGCCAGTGCATTTTCTCGTTGCGCTTCGCCCTGATGTGGTTCATCTTCTTTTGCAACATCACCGCCGGCATCATGTTCATCGGGTTCCAGTCCCCGCTGCTGCAGGATCTCTTCAAGGCCAAGGACCCCACCATGACCGCCGCTGCCCTTGCCGCTGCCGGCGCCACCCTGATCGCCATCAGCTCGCTGTTCAACGGCATCGGTCGCTTTTTCTGGGGCGGGCTCTCCGACAAGATCGGCAGAATCCAGACCTTCCGTACCATCCTGGCCTCCCAGGTGGTGGTGTTCCTCCTCCTGACCCAGGTCAGCAACCCGTACGTTTTCGGCTTGCTGGTCTGTTACATCCTGCTGTGCTACGGTGGCGGCTTCGGCACCGCCCCCTCTTTCGTGCTGACCGTGTTCGGGTCCAAGGTGATGGGCGTGGTCTACGGCTCGCTGTTGACCGCCTGGTCGATGGCCGGCCTGGTCGGCACCCAGCTGGCTGCCTACGTGAAAGATTCATTCAAGGACAGCCCCCAAACAGCCGCCACCTACATCTTCGTCATCGGCGCCTGCTTTTTGGCCGCCGGCGTGCTGGTTTCGTTCACCATGAGCAACAAGCCCTTCGCCAAGAAGAGCTGACCGTCTGACCGCACCTCGTTTCTGACGGGGCGGGCCTCTAAAAAGGCCCGCCCCTTTTTTTTTGCAAAAAGCGGGGACGGATTGTGTAAATGTGAAAGTGTTTGGCAATCGAACCAACGCCCAGATTCGGGAAATGCCCATGGTTGGCTGTTATACACGCATTTGGGGCAACAACCTGCGCACAACCGAAGGGAGAAAAGACAGGTGACTTGAAGGAAAGGATTTGGCCAATGCACCGGAAATCCTATTCTGTTCTGATTCTCCGCGATTTCGACCCGAAATCACTTTCACATTATCACAATCCGTCCCTTAAAAAAACGTCCCTTAAAAAAAAGCCCCGGAACCCGCCAGGGGCCCCGGGGCTTTTGGATAGCAGGTCGTGAGAACTACTACTGGATGACCTCGATGCGGCAGGCCGACACCTTGAATTCGGGGATCTTGGCGATCGGGTCGAAGGCGTCGTTGGTCAGCAGGTTGGCTGCGGCTTCCGCGAAGTGGAAGGTGATGAACACCGAGCCGAGGTCGACCCGGTCACAGGAGCGGGCCGGGATGTCGATGGTCCCCCGCCGGGTCGAGACCCGCACCGTTTGTCCGTCGTTCACCTTCAGGCGGCTCATGTCTTGCGGATGCATCTCCATGAAGGGACCGGGCACGTAGGTGTTCAAGGCCACCGATTTGCGGCTCATGGTGCCGGTGTGGTAGTGCTGAAGCAGCCGGCCGGTGGAGAGGAGGAAAGGGTACTGCTCGTCGGGCGATTCGGCGGGGGGGATGAAGTCGATGGCAAAGAACTTGCCCAGCCCCCGGGTGAACTTGTCGCGGTGCAAGAACCTGGTGCCGGGGTGTTCGGGGTTGGGGCAGGGCCACTGTAGCCTCTCTCCATTCATCAAACGGTTGTAGGTGATGCCGGCGTACTGGGGCACCATACGGTTGACCTCGCCAATGATATCCTCGATGGACTGGTAGTCCATCGCATAGCCCATGCGGGTGCTCACGTCGCGGATCACCTCCCAGTCGATCCGGGACTCTCCGGGGGCAGGCAGAGCCTTTTCCACCCAGAGCGACCGGCGCTCGGTGTTGGTGAAAGTCCCCTGCTTTTCGGCAAACGAGGCCACCGGGAGCACCACGTCGGCCAGTTTTGCGGTTTCGGTCAGGAAGATGTCCTGGACCACCAAAAAGTCGAGCGTTTCCAGGGCCTTGCGGACGTGGTCGAGGTCGGGATCGGAGATCATGGGGTTTTCGCCCATGATGTAGAGCCCCTTGATCTTGCCCTCGGCGGCCTGGTGCATGATCTCGACGATGGTCAACCCGACCTTGTCGTCGAGTTTCACATTCCAGGCCTTCTCGAACTTCTCCCGCAAGGCGGCATCGGTCACCGCCTGGTAGCCGGGGAACACGTTGGGCAATGCGCCCATGTCGCAGGAACCCTGGACGTTGTTCTGGCCGCGCAGCGGGTTGACCCCGACCGATTCGCGGCCCAGGTTGCCGGTGACCATGGCCAGGTTGGCCATCGACATGACGTTGTCGGTACCGGTGGTGTGCTGGGTGATGCCCATCGAATAGACGATGGAGCCTTTCTTGGCCTTGGCGTAGAGGTGGGCGGCCGCCTTGAGTTTTTCGGCCGGGATCCCGGTGATTTTTTCCACCTTTTCCGGCGTGAAGCCCGCAACCATCGTTTTGAAAGCTTCGAAATCCTCGGTGCGGGTCTTGACGAACTCTTCGGCCAGCAGGCCATCGTTGATGATGATGTTCATCAGGCCGTTGGCCCAGGCCACATCGGTGCCGTTCTTCTGCCGCAGCCAGATGCCGCCGTACTTCTCGGCGTACTTCACCAGGTCGATCTTGCGGGGGTCGATCACGATCAGCTTGGCCCCGTGGAAGAGAACCGCCCGCTTGATGCGGGTGGCGATCACCGGGTGGGTCTCGGTGGTGTTCGAGCCGGTGACCAGGATCACCTCGGCGTGCTCGAGTTCTTCAATCGAGTTGGTCATGGCCCCCGAACCGAACGAGCGGGCCAGCCCGGCCACCGTCGAGGCGTGGCACAGACGGGCGCAGTGGTCGACGTTGTTGGAGCCAAACGCGGTGCGGACGAACTTCTGGAAGACGTAGTTTTCCTCGTTGGTGCACTTGGCCGACGACAACCCGGCCAAAGCGGCGGGTCCGTGTTGCTTTTTGATGTCGGAAAACTTCTTGGCCACGGTGTCGAGCGCCTCGTCCCAGGAGACTTCGACCAATTCGCCGTTCTTGCGCACCAGCGGCTTGGTCAGACGGTCATCGCGCTGCACGAAGTCGAGGCCGAACCGCCCCTTGACGCAGGAGGCCCCAAAGTTGGGCACCAGATCGGCCCCCTTGACCTTGACGATCTTGTCGTCGCGAATCCAGAGCTCGAGCTGGCAGCCGACACCGCAGTACGGGCAGGTGGTGACCACCTTGCGCTGCACGTCCTTGCTCTTGATCTTGCGGCCATAGACCGGCTTCTCGATCAGGGCGCCGACCGGGCAGGCCTGCACGCACTCGCCGCAGCCATCGCACTCCGACCCCGACCACTCTCCGGTTCCGGCCACAACGTGGCTGTGGATGCCCCGCTCGGCCATGCTCAGCACCCCCTTGCCCTGGATCTCCAGGCAAGCCTTGACGCAACGCTCGCACTTCACGCACTTGGATGAGTCATAGGCCAAAACCGGAGCCGTAACATCGGGGGCCTGGGGGATCTCTTTCCACAGCGGCGAGAAAGTGCGCGAGGGGGTATCGAGCCCGTAGCGGAAGGCCAGGTCCTGCATCATGCAATCGCCATCCCGCTCGCAGGTGATGCAGTCGTCGTTGTGCTCGGAGAGCAGCACGTCGGCCAGCATCTTGCGGGTCTCTTCGAGCTGGTCGTCGAACGCCGTGACCTTCATCCCCTCCTCGACCTTGATCAGGCACGAGGGGACCATGCCGGGGCGTCCCTCGATCTTGACCATGCACAACCGGCAGTCGCCGGTGGGCGACACCTTGTCGTAAAAGCAAAGGCCGGGAATGTCGAAGCCGTTGTCCCGCGCCACCTTCAGCAGGTTCTCCCCTTTCGCTGTCTTGATTTCCTTGCCATCGATCTGAATGGTTATCACTTCCGACATGAATGCCTCCTTACGCTTTCTCGGGCTGGCCGGTGATCATGGAAAATTCTTGTTTGAAGTTGTCCAGCGCGCTCTTGACCGGCATGATCAACGACTGGCCGAGCGGGCATAGCGACGATTTGAACATGGTCTCGGACAAGGTCAACAGCGACTCGACGTCGCCCGGCTCGCCCTTGCCCTGGCGGATCCGGTAGACGATATTGAGAATCTGGCGGGTGCCGATGCGGCAGGGGGCACACTGGCCGCACGACTCGTGGGCGAAGAATTTGACGATCGAGAAGAGCATGTCGACGATCGACGTCTCCTCGTTCATCACCAGGATTGCCCCCGAACCGAGGACGGCCTTGTTCTCTTTCAGACTCTCGTAGTCCATGCGGGTGTCGAGCAACTGCTCGGGCACAAAGACTCCCGCCGCTCCACCCAGCAGGGCGGTCTTGAACTTCTTGCCGTCCTTGACCCCGCCGCCGTAGGCGAAGATGATCTCGCGCAGTGTGGTCCCCATCTCGACCTCGATCAGACCGGGGTACTCCACGTGACCGAGGATGGTGAACACCTTGGTGCCGGCGCACTTCTCGGTGCCGATGGCGCGGAACCACTCCGCCCCCTTCAGCAGGATGCCGGGGATGTTGGCCAGGGTTTCGACGTTGTTGACGCAGGTCGGCTTCTGCCACAACCCGGCGATCACCGGGTAGGGGGGCTTCACCCGGGGGTTGCCCCGGCCGCCCTCGAGCGACTCGATCAACGCCGTTTCCTCGCCGCACACGTAGGCGCCCGCGCCCTTGCGGATCTCCAGGTCGAAGGCAAAACCCGTCTCCAGGATGTCGGCACCGAGGAGGCCGACCTTGCGCGCCTGGTCGATCGCCTTCTGCACGCGGTCGATCGAGAGCTGGTATTCGCCGCGGATGTAGACGAAACCCTTGCTGGCGCCGATGGCGTAGCCCGCCAGGGTCATGGCCTCGATCAGGCGGTGCGGGTCGCCCTCCATGATCAAGCGGTCCTTGAACGTACCGGGTTCGCCTTCGTCGGCGTTGCAGATCACGTATTTTTCGGCGCCCGGGGCCTTGCGGGTGAATTCCCATTTGAGCCCGGTCACGAAGCCGGCGCCCCCTCTCCCCCGCAGCCCCGATTTCTTGATCGTATCGATCACCGTCTCGGGGGGAATCTTTTCAGCCAGGACTTTTTCCAGTGCGGCGTAGCCCCCGGCGGCCAGGATCTCTTCGATGTTTTCGGGGTCGACTTGCCAGCCCCGGTCGAGCACGATCCGCTTCTGGGAGCGGGTCAACCCCAGGTCGTGGAGACCGGCAGCGCCCGAACCGAAATCGGCCGGAATATGGCTGATCCCCGCGGCGATGCGCCCCTTGATCAGGTGCTCCTCGACCAGGGTGGCGATGTCGCTCTCGCGGACGTTCGTGTAGCAGACCCTTTCGGGGTACACCACCAGCAACACCCCACGGCCGACCACGCCGACGGTCCCCGATTCAACCACCTTGATCTCCCCCGCCAGCCCCCGTTTTTCGAGCTCGGCGAGCAGGGTCCTCTTCACCGAGAAGGCTCCGGCCTGGACGGTCCCCTCGTCGATCGGGACCAGGATGTGCGTGCGGAACAGGCTCATGCGTCCCTCCTCTTGTCGGCGATGATTTCCGTGATCCGTTCCGGAGTCAGGTTGCCGTAGACATCGTCATCGATCATCATCGCCGGGGCGATTCCGCACACCCCCAGGCAGGAGGTCGTTTCCAGGGTGAAGAGGCCATCCCCCGTGGTCTGGCCGATCCGCACCCCGAGCTGGTCCATCAGTTCCCGCACGATCGTGGTGGCCCCCATCAGATGACAGGGGGGGGACTGGCAGATGCGGACCACGTGCCGGCCCCGCGGCTTGAAGCTGAACATGGTGTAGAACGAGGCCACCCCGTACACGGTGCTGTAGGGGAGGACGAAGTAATCGGCCGCTGCCCGCAGGTCTTCGGGAGTCAGGCTGTGGGTGCCGCTGGCATCCTGCAACTCGTGCAGCGATGCGATCAGGTGATCGGGTGATTTGGGAAACCTTTCCAGAATCCGTTGGCGTTCCATGGTGCACCTCTACAACATCTCTTCGACGTGAAGGACGCCAGCTTGCTCGGTTACCGTGACCTGAGGCTGGTTCCGATCGCAATGCAGGCAGCGTCTGGCTTCCTCGATCGCCATTTCCAGGGAGAGCCCGTGGCTGACCTCCATCGAAAGGCTCCGGATACGCTTTTCCACCTTTTCCAGCAACGGCTTCTGTCGGGGCAACGTCTTCAGGTAGGCGTCCTCGTCGTAGCGGACCTCGACGGGGGTGCGAGCCTGATTGTACAGGTTGCCCGGACGGCCGAAATAGCGGTCGATGCCGATCGCCGCCAGGCGGGCCTGGGCGACGCTCTCGATCACCGTCGAGGGGTTGACGTCGTCGCCGCCGGCAAACCCCCCCTTCTCACTGGTGGCCATGGTCTTGGGATCGACCTGGAAATGGCCGCGACGGTCGAGGTTGACCCGGCCGCCGGTGAGCCCCAGGCTGAGTTTCTGCCCCAGGCAGGGGATGATCAGGTTGGCCCGGATGGTGTACTCGCTGCCGTTGACCGGGATCGGCCGGCGACGACCCGAGTCGTCGAAATCGCCCAGTTCGGTCTTGATGCAGCGGATGCCGGAAACCTTTCCGCCCTCCTCGATCACCCGCAGCGGGTTGGCCAGGAAGTCCATTTCGATTCCCTCTTCCTCGGCCTCGACCACCTCTTCGAGCTGGGCCGGCATTTCGGCCCGTGTGCGACGGTAAACCACCCGCACGTTGCGGGCGCCGAGCCGCTTGGCGACCCTCGCGGCATCCATGGCGGTCGAACCGCCGCCGACCACCACCACGCTTTCCCCCACGTCGATGCGCTTGCCCAGATTGACCTCGCGCAAAAAATCGATCCCGGTCATGGTCCCGGGCAAGTCGTTGCCGGGCACGTTGAGCGCCTGGGCCTGATGGGCGCCGGTGGCCAGAAACACGGCCTGATAGCCCTTGTCAAAGAGGTCCTCGATGGAGTGCACCGGCGAATTCAACCGGATCTCGACCCCGGCCTGCTCGATCACCTTGATCTCCGCAGCCAGCTTGTCTTTGGGCAAACGAAAATCGGGGATCCCCACCTTCATCATGCCGCCGGCAACGGGCAGGGCCTCGAACACCACCGGCCGGTATCCCAGCCGGGTCAGGTAGAACGCGCAGGCCAGCCCGGCAGGCCCCGCTCCGATTACCGCCACCCGTTCGGGGTGGGGGTTCACCGGCGGGGTGAAGCCCAACTCCCGCTCGATCGCCCAGTCGGCAAACAGGCGCTTGACCTCGCGAATGGCGATCGCCTCGTCGTACTTGCCGCGAGAGCACTTCTTTTCGCAGAAGGCCGGGCAGACACGGGAGCAGACGATCGGAAACGGATTGTGCTCCATGTGGCGGTAGTACGCCTCCTCGAGGCGACCGTCGCCCATGAACGAGACGTACCCCGCGGGATCGACTCCGGCAGGGCAGGCGTTCTCGCAGGGAGCGGCATAGAGGGCCGCGCACACGCCGGCCTTGCAGGTCTTGTTTTCGATGTGTTCGATGTACTCGTGGCGGAAGTACTTCAGGGTGGAGATGACCGGGTTGGGGGCCGCCTGGCCCAGGCCGCACAGCGAGGTGGCCCGCACCGTGTGGGCCAGTTCTTCGAGTTTGCCCAGGTCTTCCATCGTTCCCTGCCCCAGGGTGATCTTGTTGAGCAACTCGTACATGTGCTTCAACCCGACCCGGCAAGGCACGCACTGGCCGCACGATTCCTCGAGCGAAAACTCGAGAAAGTACTTGGCCATGTTCACCATGCACGAATCCTCGTCGAGTACGATCAGCCC
>CAZTNO010000110.1:0-8636 GCA_964614865.1 uncultured Clostridia bacterium | reverse complement strand
GCGAGCCCCCGCGCGGCCGGCGGGCTGCGCAACGCGGCCCGGCCCTGGGGGGGGTGGTGACCGTGCTCGACGACCCGACCATCGGCTTGCACCCCAGAGAAATCGAGGGGGTCCTAGGCGAGTTGCGGCGTCTGGTGGCGGGGGGGGGGACGGTGGTGGTGGTCGAGCACGATCCCCGGGTGATTGCTGGCGCCGACTGGCTGATCGAGCTGGGGCCCGGGGGAGGGACGGCGGGGCGGGAGCTGGTGTTCACCGGCCCGGCCAGAGGGCGCCCCCGTCCCGAAAACCGGGAGCCCCCCCCGGTAATCAAGCGGAACGCGGGAGGGGGGGAGGCGATCGAACTCGACGAGATCCGCTGCCGGTCGCTGGCAGG
Organism: uncultured Clostridia bacterium; assembly: GCA_964614865.1. Classification (GTDB taxonomy): domain Bacteria; phylum Acidobacteriota; class Aminicenantia; order UBA2199; family UBA2199; genus CAZTNO01. The sequence goes on along the minus strand of CAZTNO010000110.1, from coordinate 8,263 downwards.
GGTGCGGGCCCGCTTTCCGGTTCCCGGCTGGACCGCGGTCTGTGGGGTGTCGGGAGCGGGCAAGACCACCCTGGTGTTCGAGGTCCTCGCCCGCGAAGTCGAGGCCCGGCAAAAGGGCACTCCGGCGCCGGGGCTGGCCGGATCGTGCCGGATTCCCCCCGGGCTGGTCCGCCAGGTGACGGTCAGCCGCCGCCCGCAGCGGGGGTCGTTGCGGTCCTGTCCCGCCACCTATCTGGGGGTTTTGGCTGGCATCTCCGGGGTGTTTGCCAGCTTGCCCGAAGCCCGGATCCGTGGTTTCACCTCCCGCCGCTTCGGTTTCAACGTGCCTGGGGGACGGTGCGAGGCCTGCCGCGGGCTGGGATTTGTGCCGCGGTCTCTGACTTTCGCGCTGGATACCGATGTGGAATGCCCGGTGTGTCGCGGGCGTCGCTACCAGGAAGAGACGCTGGCCGTCCGCTACCGCGGCCGTTCGATTGCCGATCTGCTCGACCAGCCGATTGCGGCAGCCCTCGACCTGCTCACCCCCTTCGCCCGCTTGCGCCGGCCGCTGGCGGCGGCGGTGGAGATCGGGCTCGGTTACCTCGCCCTCGGGCAGCGGGGCGACCGCCTCTCCGGAGGGGAAGCCCAGCGTCTTTTCCTGGCCCGCGAACTCGAGTTCCCCCCTGGCGAGCCGACCCTGTACCTGTTCGACGAGCCCACCGCCGGCCTTCACGAACACGACGTGGCGCGGCTGGTCGTCGTGTTGCGCCGCCTGGTCGGGGCGGGGCACACGGTGGTGGTGGTGGAGAACCACCCCGCCATGATCGCGAGCGCAAACCAGGTGATCGAGATGGGGCCCGGGGGGGGGCGTTTCGGCGGGCGGGTGGTATTTGCCGGCGAAGCGGGAGAGCTTCCGGCTGCCGATACGCCGACGGCCAGGTGGCTGCGACCGCGGGATCCGGCAGACCCACCCCTTCCCTAGCGCCGGAGGCCTGCGGCTTCCAGGGGAGTTCTGGCAAATTTCCCAAAACTCGCCTGGAAGCGCAGGAGAAGGGGCTGGGCGAAAAACTACCTGGCAAACATCCCGATGATCCGCTGCAAAAGGTCGCCGTAGGCGACGATCAACCCGGCGACCACCACCGAAACCATCGACATCAGTTTCAGCAGGATGTTCAGCGAGGGGCCCGAGGTGTCCTTGAAGGGGTCGCCCACGGTATCGCCGATCACCGCGGCCCCGTGCCTGGGATTCTTGCTGCCGTCGGCCAGGCGCTTGCCACCCAGGTTGCCTTCCTCGATGTACTTCTTGGCGTTGTCCCAGGCGCCGCCGGCGTTGTTCAGGAAGACGGCGGTGACAAAACCGGTGGCCAGTCCGCCGGCGAGCAGCCCCATCACCCCGGGCACGCCGAGTAGCAGCCCGGTCGCCACCGGAGCGAAGATGGCCAGCAAGGAGGGGATCAGCATCTCGTGCTGGGCAGCCGCGGTGCTGATCTCCACGCATCGGGAGTAGTCGGGCTCGGCCTTGCCCTCCATGATCCCCAGAATCTCGCGGAACTGGCGGCGCACCTCTTCGACCATCTTGCCCGCCGCCCGTCCGACCGCCTTCATGGTCATGGCGCAGAACACGAACACCATCATCGCCCCCAAAAACAAACCGACGAGGACCCGGGGGTTCAGCAACGAAAGGTCGTAGTACTGAGCCCAGTCGCGCAGGTTGGTCTCCTGGATGGTCTTGGTCACCCCCTGGATGACGACGGTTTTCTGGCCCAGGTGCAAAAAGCCGATCTTGATCTCTTCGATGTAGGCCGCCAGCAGGGCCATGGCGGTCAGGGCGGCCGAACCGATGGCAAACCCCTTGCCGGTGGCGGCGGTGGTGTTGCCCAGGGCGTCGAGGGCATCGGTGCGCTTGCGCACTTCGGCCGGTTGGTGGGTCATCTCGGCGTTGCCTCCGGCGTTGTCGGCAATCGGGCCGTAGGCGTCGGTGGCCAGGGTGATGCCCAGGGTGGCCAGCATGCCGACCGAGGCGAAGCTGATGCCGTAGAGGCCCAGATTGATCGCGTTGGCGGCAGCGGAAAAGCCGCCGGCGAAAGCGTAACTGAGGAGGATGGCGGTGGTGATCACCAGCACCGGCAAACCGGTTGACATCATGCCGGTGGAGATGCCGGAAATGATCACGGTGGCGGGGCCGGTCTGCGACTGGTCGGCCACTTCCTGGGTGGGCTTGTACTCGTGCGAGGTGTAGTACTCGGTGATCTTGCCGATCAGCCATCCGGCGATGAGGCCGGTGATCACGGCGCCGAAGATGCCGAAGTGGCGCCCCTGGAACGAGTCCTTGAACAACACCAGGATGCCCAGTGAGGCGATCAGGGTGAAGATGGTGCTCGAGTTGACCCCGCGGGCCAGCGCCTTGAGCAGTTGCCCCTGGGTGGATTCCTCGCCGGAGCGGACCAGATAGACGCCCAGGATGGAGAAGAGCACGCCGATGCCCGAAATCACCAGCGGGGCCAGGACGCCGCCGAGGCCGTAGCCGGCGGCAACGCCGAGAGCCGCGGTGGCCAGGATCGATCCGGCGTAGGATTCGTAGAGGTCGGCGCCCATGCCGGCCACGTCGCCGACGTTGTCGCCGACGTTGTCGGCGATGGTTGCCGGATTGCGCGGGTCGTCCTCGGGGATGCCCGCTTCCACCTTGCCCACCAGGTCGGCACCGACATCGGCTGCCTTGGTGAAGATGCCGCCGCCGACGCGGGCGAACAGGGCCTGCAGCGAGGCGCCCATGCCGAAGGTCAGCATGGTGGTGGTGATGATGCTGAGCTTGTCGGCCCCTTCGGGGACGAACCTGTTCAGGATCAGGAACCACAACGAGATGTCGAGAAGGGCGAGTCCCACCACCACCAGCCCCATCACCGCCCCGGAGCGGAACGCCACCTGCAGGCCGGTGTTGAGCGATTTCTTGGCGCCGGCGGCGGTGCGGTTCGAGGCGAAGGTGGCGGTGTTCATGCCCAGGAATCCGGCCAGCCCCGAGAAGAAGCCGCCGGTGAGGAAGGCAAAAGGTACCCAGGGGTTCTGGGTCTTCAGCACGAAGGCCATGAACAGGAACAGGAAAAAGACGATCCCGAATACCAGCGCGACGATCCGGTACTGGCGCCGCAGGTAGGCGAAGGCCCCCTTGCGCACGTAGCCGGCGATTTTCTGCATTTCCTCGGAGCCCGGGTCGCTGCGCTTCATGGATTTGAACAGGACGTAGGCGAACACCAGGGCCATGGCCGAGCCGACGGGGGCCAGCCAGAACAGGACGGGGATGGACATGATCAACCTCCTGGGGAAAAGGGGCGTTGGGGGCGGGAAACGGACCAGTGCGATGCCATGGGTCTCATCGGCGGGAGATTATAGCCCAGCGAGAGCTCCGAGTCAATCGGTGGTCCTGTTGGCGTCCCCCCATTTTTTGGCCAGTCATGAGGCGTATTCCAGTTCGAATCGGGTCGTGCCGGGTTTGGGCATGAAGGGGAGGAGCGGCTGCCCCATTTGCTGCCGATCAGCCTTGGATCTACGTTTGTGGCGCCAGGAGAGCATTCTGGGGATGCTGGCGAGGAGGTTCTTAACCCCGAGCAGCAGCCGATAGTACATGAACCTCGGCAGGTGCCTGCGGCGGTTCTTCTCCATGCGGGCTGCGTTGTTCACCTCGTGGCGAAGTTTGCTTTGATCGTTGATCTTGACCAGGACCAGCCAGCTAAGCAAGGTGAGCCCCAGCAAGGTTTTGAGCCTCGCATAGCGTCGTACCGTCGCCTGTTCGATCCCGAAGCCCTGCTTCTCGAAGCGGTAGCTTTCCTCTACTCCCCAGCGCCGGAAGTAGGCGCGGATCCGCCGCTTGAGCTCCACGGTCGATTTGATCCAGCCTGGCGTAAGCAAGATCATCACATCGGGGTTTCGCCTGGCCTTGTAGGCGATCACCGTCACTTCGTGTTCGTCGTCGCCGAGCCTCAGCGTCGACTTGACCGCCCCGAACCGGGCATAGCTGCTGAACTTTACCCGCCGGTTCACACCCTCGGCCACCTCTCGGATGTTGCGCCTCTGCCCACGAACCCATATGTCCCGCTTCTCCGTCATCCGCACCACGAACCTCAGCCGCAGATCCAGCAAGTGTTTCAGGATGGAACCGCCATCGTATCCACGGTCCAGCACCCACAGCCCCAAGCTTCCGACCTCGGCATGCACCTGGTCGATCATGCCGAAGGCTTCCTTGTTGGCACTGACGAACCCAGGCTCCTTGGTGCTGAAGGTGCGCAGCAGAATCGGAAAGGTTTCGTGAGTGACTTCGTTGTATCCCGTCACTTGATTCAACCAGAAGCCGATGCCATTCTCCTTGCTGCTCCCGTCATGGACCTTGGCTTGATGCTCGAACTTCCTTCCGTACTGGTGAACGATGTCTCCACCATCCAACGCCAACACCGTATTCTTGTCGATCTTCCGGACAGCCGCTTTTAGGCAGGTTTCATTTGCTCTTTCCAACAAACCATCGTGCATCAGCATCCGACTCATTCTCTTCAAGGTATGTCTGGTTTTGGACTCTTCTCCCAATGAGGCCGCAATGCGGGTCACGTTACAGCTCCCCGTACGCAACATGCCCAATGTCATTTCCAACGCAAACTTTCTTTCTGGCAGCGTCACGCCTTTCCCGAGACCGCTCACCACCCTCTTCGCGATTGATTTCACTTTTTTGGTGCTTCGTGGTACCATGGGTCGGCGCCTCCTCTTGGTTTGATGCGGGTTTTAGTCGATTCCATTTTACCAAGTTGTGAGGCGCTTTTCCATCTATTTCTTCCCCAAAACCGCGATCAGGAAAGATTCTTCAGGTTTTTACCTTAAAAAAATGGGGGGATGCCAGGGGGTCCTGGTGGAGTCTGTTGCGGGCCGGGGCTTTTTCAGGCCGGGTCGGGAGGTGAAACCAGCAGCGTCAGCGCGGGCCAGAGGGCCGGCACCAGGATCAATACGCCGCGCAATTCGGCCAGGACCCCGCCCATGACCAGGTAGATCGGGATGAACAGCGGGATCTGCAGGGCGAGCACCCGCAGCGGCGGGGGGATCTGCCGGAAGTGTCGCCCGAGGCCTGTCAGGGCCGGGCCGAACACCACCGCCATGCCGGCCAGATAGAGGGGGATCGCGGCCAGGTTGGTGGCCAGGGAGACGCCGTCCCAGGTGCCGACCGAACCCCGGCTGATCCAGCGGGTGTAGAGCTGGCCGGCCACCGCGGCCAGGCACAGCAGGGCGGTGACCGCCCCCGAGCGGAGCAGCTGGGGGAGCTTGCGTTCCCCCTCCAGGAACCCGCCGATGAACAGGCAGACCGGCAGCAGCACGGCCTTCTCCCACAGCAGGCTGGAGGCCAGCAGGGGGATCAGCAGGGCGGTCCAGGGGCGCCGGTCGAGGATGCGTGCGATCAGGATCACCGCCAGCGCGGCTCCCCAGGGGTCGCTGGGGTGGTAGTAGTTGTCGTACCAGAAGAGGGGCAGCAGGGCGACCAGGTAGAGCACCGCCATCGCGGCCGCGGCAGGTGGACCGAAACGGAGGCAAAGGCGGAACAGGAGAACCAGGAACACGAGCAGACCGAGCCCGTACACCGCCTGGTAGAGCCGGGCGAAGCTCGGCGCATCCTGCCTCGGCAGGAGCCTGAACAGGGTTTCCAGCGGCCGCTCGATGAAGTACATCTGGTACTGGTAGGGTGACTGGGCGGTGCCGGCCAGCACCTGACGGTGCAGTTCGAGCTGGTCGGCGGCGAAGCGGGCGTGGTGGGGGACGTGGACCAGCAGCGTCTGCACCAGCGCGGCCGCCAGGATCAACGCCAGGGCGCCCCAGCCCCCTTTCTTGATCAGATCCCGGTTCATGAGAACTTCTTCAGCACCTTGAGGATCTTCTCCCGCACCGGGCGTCGATGGGGAGAGCCGGCCTTCTCGGCGACCAGGCGGTCGTAGTTCTCGGTGAACCAGTGGTAGCTCTCCCGGAACATCTCGTCGTTGGAGTACTTGGCCTTCCAGCCCATGGCCAGCAGGGGCGACATGTCGAACGAGAAGGGCTTGTGGTAGGTCAGGTAGTGCCAGGGGGCCAGCGGGGAAAGGCCCACCAGGTCGAGCATGCGCAGGCCGATCATGGTCGGAACCACCGGCAGGCTCTTCACCTTGGAACTCTTGCCGGCGTAGCTGATCAGGTGCGCGAGGCCCTCGCGCAGCGTGCCGTAGCGGTCGGTGCCGACGTTGTACGCTCCGGGCTTGCCCGAATCGAGGGCCAGCACGTAGGCGTCCATCAGGTCGTGGGCGTGGACGAACTGGAACGGACCGTTGCCTGAACCGATCACGTAGACGTTGCGGTTCTCCGAGATCCACTCGAACAGGATCTGGAAGATGCCCAGCCGCCCCTCGCCCAGGATGGTGCGCGGGCGGATCACGATCAGCGGCAGGCCGGCCTGCTGGCAAACCTCGACCACCGCCAGTTCGCCGGCCAGCTTGCAGCGGCCGTAGATCTCGATCGGCGCCGGCGGGGTGTCGTCGGTGATCGGACACTTCTTCGGGGCGCCGAAGATGGCGCTCGAGCTCATATGCACGAAACTCTTCACTCCGGCCCGCACCGCCTCCTCGGCGGCGATCCGCGAACCGCCGGCGTTGACCTGCCAGAACTTCTCGCCCGACTTGGTCAGCGGCACCAGGGCCACGTTGTGGTGGACGACGTCGATTCCCCGCATGGCCTTGGCAACCCCGTCGCGGTTGCGGATGTCGCATTCGACGTACTCGATCTCCTTGGGCCGGCTGGGGTCTTCCCAGATGTCGAGGATACGGACGTGCTCGCCACGTGCGAGCAGGCGGCGGGCGATCAGGTTGCCCAGGAAACCCGAGCCTCCGGTGACCAGATGGTTCATGAAACGCTCCTTGTGGGAATTGGCGGGGTCATAGCTTGTGATAGGTGTCGAGGGTCCAGCGGATGCTGCGGCGCATCCCCTCGCGCAGGTCGACGGTGGGGCGGTAGCCGAGCTCCGATTCGGCCCGGTCGATGCGGCAGGCGATGGTCTTGTTCATCTCGGACAGGACGTGGATCTTCTGCTGGTAGATGCCCAGACCCTGCAGGCAGCGGTCGGCCACGGTGGCGATCTCGCCCGCCAGGAAGGGGAGGCGCAGGCGCTTGTGGGCCACCGGAGTGGCGAACTCCTCTTCCAGCAGGGTCTCGATGGTCGAGAGGATCTCGTTCATGGTGTAGGGTCGCCGGTCGGCGATCCAGTAGGTCCTCCCGGCCGCCGCCGGGGTTTTCGCGGCCAGGATCATGCCCTGGCAGATGTTGTCGACGTAGGCCATCGAGCGGCGGTTGCTGCCGTCGCCGACCAGAGGCGCCTTGCCGTCGCGGATCATGCGGAAGAACAGCGATTGCCGCTCGGGTTGCCCCGGGCCGTAGAACCAGGGGGAACGGACGACCACGGTTTCGAGCCTGCCGCGGGCGGCGACCTTGGCGATCTCCTGCTCCATCCGCATCTTCGAACGGCCGTAGTTCATGTAGGGGCGGTAGGGGGAGTTCTCGTCGAAGGTATGGCCGGGATCGGGATTGACCCCGATCGGCGAGTTCGAGGACATGATCACCGCCCTGCGCACTCCGGCCTTCTCGGCCGCCTCCAGCAGGTGGACCGTGCCGCCGACGTTGATGTCGTAGAAGTCGCGGATCCTTCGGGGATGGATGATGCCGGCGCAGTGGAACAGGGTGGCACCCCGGGCTTCCCGGCACAGGGCGGCGGCGTCCTCGGGCCGGCGCAGGTCGCCGGTGACAACGGCGATGCCCGGGACCGCGGCCCGCAGGGGACGGTCGTCGCTTCCGGGCAGGCTCAGGCAGCGCAGGGTGGCCGCATAGGGGGATTCCAGTCCGGGCACCTCGGGCATGCCGCCGGCCAGCAGGTGGACCAGGCGGGTGCCCAGCCATCCCGGGGCGCCGGTTACGAGGACAGGGGGCATGAGAAACTCCTTGTGGATTTACTGGGCCGCTGGCGACAGAAAGTGGCGGACGTTGCGCAGGGCCAGGGCCATGATGGTCCCCTGCGGGTTGACCCCCGGCGAGTCGGGCAGGAGGCTGGCGTCGTTCAGGTAAAGGCCGTCGACGCCGTGCACGCGGCCGTACGAGTCGGCGGCGCAGCGGGTGCGATCCTCGCCCAGCGGGCAGCTGGAAAAAGCGTGGACCGTCGACAGGCTCAGCGAATCCAGCGGCAGGGGCCGGGCGGTGAGCTCCTCGACCTGGGCGGGCGAGTCGATGCGGGCGACGTGGCGCA
>CAZTNO010000109.1:0-8663 GCA_964614865.1 uncultured Clostridia bacterium | reverse complement strand
CTATGTTGGCTCGATCGCCGCATGGGCGACCCTACCGGTCGGGGACCAGCCGCCGGGTGGGGCGACCCACCGAACGAGGGCGACCCACCTACCCACCGAACGAGGGCGACCCACCGGGTCGCCCCTACTCGAATTGATGGCCTTCCAACCCATTTGACAAACCTCAGGTTCATTTCGTACCATCGCATCAGATTGGTAGCAACGCCATGACCAGCAGGTTCAATTCCGAGATTCATCATCGTCGATCTGTTCGCTTGCGAGGGCATGACTATTCTTCTGCCGGAATCTACTTTTTGACCATATGTAGTTGGCAACGACAGTGCTGTTTCGGAGAAATTCAGTCGCACCGCATGGTGTTGAACGAGGCTGGGAATATTGTTGACCAGATTTGGAAGTTCACCACCTTGGTGCGTCCTACCGTAACCCTGGATGAGTATGTAATCATGCCGAACCATTTTCACGGGATCGTCATTATATCCGAGCATCGGCCACGGAACGAAGATGGGGCGACCCTTCCTTTGGAAGTGGGTGCGACAGTCCCTGTTCCCCGTTTATCATGTGATGGCGTCGGGGGAATTGCGGATCGCATCGTACGTCGGGTCGCCCCTACGGGACCAAACCCCGGGTCAATAGGGGCGATTGTCGGTCAATTCAAATCGTTGTCGACAAAACAGGTGAACCAGCGGCGAGGGTCCCCTGGAAGCCCGCTCTGGTAGCGCACTTATTTCGAGCATCTGATACGCTCGGCCGCAGACCTCGAATGGATTCGGGAATATATCCGCCGCAATCCTGCCAATTGGCACCAAGACGAAGATAACCCGGCCTTCTCGTAGGGGCGACCCGGTGGGTCGCCCCTTTATGTACCTGGCTTTTCGCGTGGGCTACCCACCGAACGAGGGCGACCCACCTACCCACCGTGCGGGGGCGACCCTTCCTTTGGAAGTGGGTGCGACAGTCCCTGTTCCCCGTTTATCATGTGATGGCGTCGGAGGAATCGGGAATCGCACCGTACACCGGGTCGCCCCTACTTGGCCCCCAGGATGTCGGCCAGGGTCTCGTCGAGCAGCTTGTTGAATTCGCCGGGCTTTTCCAGGAACAGGAAGTGGCCGGTACCGGGAAGGATGCGCACCTTGAAGAGCCTTGCGTACTTCTGGCCGGCGGCGGTGTCGGTGGGGAACTTGTCGGCGTTGACGCAGTAGACGGGGACTCCGACCTGCTCCAGCACCGGTCCCAGGTTCAGCTTCCACAGGCTCTCCATCGAGGCAATGCCGATGTCGGCGGGGCCCGACGACATGTCCTTGGCGATGCGGTCGACCAGCGCCGGGTCAGCCCCCGCCGGGAACATCATGCCGCGGATGAAACCGTCGGTGGTGGCCGCGAAGTTGGCCTTCATGGCGGCGAAAAACGGTTCCATCTGCTTGGGGTCGGGTACCAGTCCGATGTTGTTGAAGGTGTCGATGCCGACGATGGAAAGCACCTTGCCGGGCAGCAGCAGAGCCGCCTGGGCCACCACCGGGCCGCCCATCGAATGGCCGATCAGGATCACCTGGGGCAGCTTGAGGTGTTCGATTACTGCCTGGACGTCGCGGGCGTAGGTCGTGGGCGACCACTCGGTGCGGTTGCGGCCCGATTCTCCATGCCCCGCCAAATCGAGGGCGACCACGGTGTACTTGGCCGCGTAGTGGGGCAACTGCTGCTCCCAGTAGCTGCGATCGCACTGCCAGCAGTGCACGAACACCAGAGCCGGGCTGCCGTTGCCGCGGACCTCGTAGCGGATCTCCACCCCGTCCGCCGACTTCACCGTGCCAATGAGGGGTTTTTCCTGGTTTTGGCTGAAAGCAGCACCATCGACGATCAAAAGGGCCAGTAGAACGAACAGGGCTTTTTTCATGGATTCCTCCCGGGGATCGCTTGGACCATGATAGGGGAATCGGCAGGACTGCGCAAGGGCGAGTTGCTACTCCAACGGCAGGTCGTGGGTCAGCGGCACTTCCAGCGAGATCAGCGTCTCGGTCGACTGGACCTGGGGGATCTCCTGGATCTGCTCGATCAGCAGGTCGTGCAAACCGCGGATGCTTCGGGCAACCACCTTCAGGAAGATGTTGTACTTGCCGGTGGTGTAGTGGGCCTCCTGGATCTCGGGCATGCTTTGCAGGCGGACAATCACCTGTTTGTAGTCGCGGGCGTTGTGCAGGTTGATGCCGATGAAGGCGCACACCGTGTAGCCGAGTTTTTCCGGGTCGAGCAGCAGCCGGGTGCCGCGGATCACCCCCGCCTGGCGAAGTTTCTGATAGCGCAGGTGGATCGTCCCTCCCGACACGGTCAGGTCGCGGGCCAGGTCCTGGAAGTGCCGCCGGGCGTCTTTTTGCAGCTCGCACAGCAGTTCGCGGTCCAGATTGTCGATTTCGCAGTTTGCGGCCATTTTTCCTCCGCCAAAATACAGATACGTCAAATTATAGCACGAGAAAATGAAGAAACAACAAAAATAATGGCTTGGTATTGTAATCAGGTCAATGGAGTGGCATCCTGAATGAGAAAATGACAACGGAGGTTCTCATGGAAGAGTTGCGAGCGGCGGCGGGGCGGGGGTGGGCCGAGGAGGTGCTGGCGCGGGAGCGGGCGATATCGTATGTCAAAGAGGGGTTCGCCCGTTTTCTGGCCGGGACTCTGGGGTTGCAGCGGGTGTCGAGCCCGCTGTTTGTCGATGCCGCCTCGGGCATGCAAGATGACTTGAACGGCCATGAACGGCCGGTGACCTTCCGGGTGTCGGCCTTGGGCGACCGGAGCTACCAGGTGGTGCACTCGCTGGCCAAGTGGAAACGCTACGCCCTGTTTCGCTACCGGGTTCCCCCCGGGCGGGGCATCTACACCGACATGTCCGCCTTGCGGCCCGACGAGGAGGATCTCTCCACCCGCATGCACTCGGTGTTCGTCGACCAATGGGATTGGGAGAAGGTGCTGTCTCCCAGGCAGCGCACCTTGAAGACGCTGCAAGAGACGGTGGAGGGGATCTACGGGGCGCTGAAACGGATCGAGGGCGGGGTATCTCGTCGTTTCGCCATCCCCCCTTGCCTGCCCGATCGCATCACCTTCGTCCAGGCGGCCGATCTGGCCGAGCGTTTTCCCTCCCTCACCCCGAAAGAACGGGAAAACCGGGTTTGTCACGAGTTCGGCGCGGTCTTTTTGCTGGGCATCGGCGGGGAGCTGGCGGGGGGGGGCGCCCACGATAGCCGGGCTCCCGACTACGATGACTGGTCCACCCCCACCGTTCCCGGCAGGACGGGGCTCAACGGCGACTTGCTGGTATGGAACCCGGTGTTGAACCGCGCGTTTGAGCTCTCCTCGATGGGGATCCGGGTGGATCGTCCGGCGCTGCTGCGGCAGCTGGCGATCCGGGGTTGTCTCGACCGCCTGGCGCTGCCCTGGCACCGGATGCTGCTGGAAGGGCTCCTCCCCGACTCGATCGGCGGCGGCATCGGCCAGTCGAGGCTGTGCATGCTCCTCCTCCGCTGCCGCCACATCGGCGAGGTGCAGATCGGGGTCTGGCCCGACGAGCCGGGCGCGCTGAACTAGAACGCCCGCCGTCCAACCCGACCTAGCCCCTGACGCTCTGGCCCCCCTTGCCGCGAGCCGTTCGTTCCTGGAGGGCGTCGAGGTAGATGTAGAACACCGGGGTGACGTAGAGGGTCACCAGCTGCGAGAAGAGGAGCCCCCCGACCACGCACAATCCCAGGGGGCGGCGAGCCTCGGCGCCAGCTCCAAATCCCAGGGCGATCGGCAGGGTGGCCATCAGGGCGGCGACCGTGGTCATCATGATGGGGCGGAAGCGGATGCTGCAGGCCTTCAGGATGGCCGAAGGGGCGTCGAGCCCTTCCTTGCGGGCCTCGATGGCGAAGTCGATCATCATGATGGCGTTCTTCTTGACCACGCCGATCAGCATGATCAAACCGACCAGGCTGTACAGGTTCAGGTCCATGCCGAAGAGTATCAGGGTGGCCAGGGCGCCGAAGCCGGCAAAGGGGAGGCCCGACAGGATGGTCACCGGGTGGATGAAACTCTCGTAGAGGATGCCCAGGATCATGTAGATGACCAGGATGGCCAGCAAAAGCAACCCGACCATGCTGCTCTGCGAAGCCTGGAAGGCCTGGGCGGTGCCGGAGAAGCTGGTGACGATCGAGGCGGGCAGGGTCTTCTGGGCGGCCCGTTCGACCCCGGCGACCGCCTCGCTGAGCGAAACGTTTTCCCCGAGGTTGAAACTGAACGTCACCGACGGGATTTGCCCCGAATGGTTTACCGACAGCGGGCCGGCCCCGGTCTCGACGCGGGCGAGGCCGGTCAGCGGGACCAGTTCGCCCCGGGAGGAGCGGACGTGGAGGTACTGCAGGGTGGCCGGGTCGCCCTGGAACTCGGGCAGCAGCTCCATCACCACGTAGTACTGGTTGTCGGGGGCCAGGATGGTCGAGACCTGGCTGGTGCCAAAAGCGGTATTGAGGGTCTCCTCGATATCGAGCGGGGTGATGCCGAGCGAGGCGGCCCGGTCGCGGTCGATGGTCAGCCGCACCTCGGGGTTGGCGATGCGCAGGTCGCTGTTGATATCCCGCAGCTGCGGGACCCGCTGCAACTCTTCCTCGAGGCGGGGGACCGACTTCACCAAAGTGGCCAAATCGGAGGATTGCAGGGTGAACTGGTAGAGGCCCGAGGACATGCGGCCGCCGACGCTGATCGGGGGCGGGTTGATGGCCACGGCGCGGATGCCGGGGATGGCCGCGAACTTGCGCATCAGCGAGCGGGCCACCTGGTCGGCATTCAGCTTGCGCTCGCCCCGGGGCTTGAGCCGGATGAACAGGCGCCCCTGGTTGGAGCTGCCGCCCCCGCCGCCCCCGACCGAGGAGTTGAAGGCCTCCACGTTGGGGTCTTTGGCCAGGATGGCGGCCACTTTTCGTTGCCGTTCGGTCATCCCCTCGAAGGAGAGACCCTCGGCCCCTTCGGTGGAGCCGTTGATGAAGCCGGTGTCCTCGGAGGGAATGAACCCTTTGGGGATGACCACGAACAGGACCAGGGTGGCGGCAAAGATTACCAGGGAAAAGACCATGGTCGATTTCTTGCGGGAAACCACCCAAAACAGGGTCCGCTCGTAGAGGGCCAAAAAGCCGTTCCAGAAGCCCTCGATCACGTTGTAGAACCGGCCGTGGCGCCGTTCGTGCTCGGCGTGCAGAAATCGGGAGCACATCATCGGTGTCAACGACAGCGAAACCACCCCCGAGACCAGGATGGCCGTCATGATGGTCACGGCGAACTCGCGGAACAGCCGGCCCATGATTCCGCCCATGAACAGGATCGGGATGAACACCGCGGCCAGCGAAAGGGTCATCGAGACGATGGTGAAACCCACCTCGCGGGCGCCGTCGATGGCCGCAGTCAGGCGGGGTTTTCCCATCTCCAGGTGGCGATAGATGTTCTCCAGCATGACGATGGCGTCGTCGACGACAAATCCCACCGCCAGGGTCAACGCCATCAGCGACAGGTTGTCGAGGTTGTAGCCGAAGAGTTGCATGACGGCAAAGGTGGTGACCACCGACAGGGGCAGGGCCAGGCTGGGGATTACGGTGGCCGAGACGTTGCGCAGGAACAGGAAGATGACCAGCACCACCAGCACCAGGGTCAGCAGCAGGGTGAACTTCACGTCGTTCACCGATTCCTGGATCGGCTCCGACTTGTCGAACAGGATGTGCAGGCTGGCCGAGGCCGGCAGTTGGCTCATGATCTTGGGCAGCAACTCGCGGACGTTGCGGGCCACCTCCACCGTGTTGGTGCCGGGCTGGCGCTGCACCGCAAGCAGCAGGCTGCGGGAGTCGTTGAACCAGGCGGCCACGCGGTGGTTCTGCACGCTGTCGATCACCTTGCCCAGGTCCTGCAGGCGTACCGGGGCCCCGTCGCGGTAGGCGACGACCACCGGGCGGAACCCGGCGGCATCCCGGAGCTGACCGCTGGCCTTCACGGTGTAGGTCTTCTCGGGGCCGTACAGGGTGCCGGTGGGCATGTTCACGTTGCTGGAGGTGATGGCAGAGACCACCTGGTCGATGCCGATGCCCCGGGCCACCAGGGCGCGCGGGTCGAGTTGCACCCGCACGGCGTACTTCTGGGCGCCGTAGACCTGCACCTGGGCCACCCCGTTGACCATCGAGATGCGCTGGGCAAGGAGGGTGTCGGCATAGTCGTTGAGCTGGGACAAGGGGACCGTGGGCGAGGTCAGGGCAATGAACAGGATCGGCGAATCGGCAGGGTTCACCTTGCGGTACGAGGGGGGGGAGGGCATGCTGCGAGGCAGTTGCCGGGTGACCGCGGCAATGGCCGCCTGCACGTCCTGGGCTGCAGCATCGATGTCACGGTCCAGGCTGAACTGGATGGTGACGTTGGTCGAACCCAGGCTGCTGGAACTGGTCATGTTGTCGATGCCGGCGATGGTGGAAAACTGCTTTTCCAGGGGGGTGGCGACCGCCGCGGCCATGGTCTCGGGGCTGGCTCCGGGCAAACCGGCCGATACCGAGATGGTCGGAAAGTCGACCGTCGGCAGGTCGGAGACGGGCAGTTGCCGGTACCCCAGGACGCCGGCAATGAACAGGGCCAGCATCACCAGGGTGGTCATCACCGGCCGGCGGATGAACAGGCTCATCGGGAACTCCCGGGAGGCGGCGAGACGGTGCTGGGAGCGACCTCGGTTCCGGGCTTGAGCCTCATCTGGCCATCGGTGATCACCGTTTCCCCGGCGATCACCCCCTGTTCGAGGATGGCCCGGCCGTCCTGGGTGCGGTTAGCCCGCACGGTCCGCTTCTGTACCCGGCGGTCCGCTCCGACCACGTAGACGAAAGTGCCCTCCTGGCCGGTCACCACCGCCGCGGCGGGGACGGTCACGGCGTTCGGCTCGACGGTCAATACCAGTTCGGTCTGCACGAACTGGCCGGGCCAGAGCACCCCCCGCTCGTTGGCAAACTCGGCCTTCAGGGTCACCGTCCCGGTGCCGGGGTCGACCTGGTTGTCGAGAAAGGTGATCCGTCCCCACTCCTCGAGCGAGCCCTGCGAGGGGGCGGGGGTGTCGCGGGGGACGCTCAACCGCACCCGCAGGGGGGCGAGGGCCGCGTAGTGCTGCACCCGGGGCAGCTGGTCGCCGGGAATGGAGAGTTTCACCCGGATCGGGCTCAACTGATTGATCACCACCAGGGCGGCTTCGCCTGCACGGACCACGTTGCCGCGCTTGACCAGCACGGCGCCGGTGCGGCCGCCGATCGGCGCGGTCACCGAGGCGTAGCCCAGGTTCAGCCGGGCTTGCCTGACCGCCGCCTCGTCCACCTGGACGGTTGCCGCCAGCATCTCGGCTTGGGTTCGCACCTGGTCGTACTGCTCCCGGGTGACGAAATCCTTGGCCACCAGATCGCCATAGCGTTTGGCCTGGCTGGCGGCGTTGGCCGCCTGGGCCCGGTCCCGGGCCAGTTGGGCCTGGGTGGCGTCGAGGGCGGCCTGAAAGGGGCGGGGATCGATCTGGAAGAGGAGCTGCCCCGCCCGGACCTCTTCCCCTTCACGAAACGCCACCCGCTCGATGACTCCCCCCACCTGGGCCCGCACCGTGGCACTCTCGATCGGCTCCACCGAGCCGACCAGGCCCAGCGAAAGCCGTTCGGGACGGATCTCGGCCAGAGCGGTCATCACCGGGACGGGCGGCGGCGCGGTAGGGGGGCGGTTGCGGCAACCCGGCAGGAGGAGGAGCGATACCGTCAGGGGGAGCAACCAGATAGAGCGACGGGGAAACGGTGCGATCATGGGGTCACCTCGGGATGATCGGGGGATATGGCCAGCGGCAGGGTGCGGTCGGGCCCCAAAACACCCACCCGGTGGGCCAGTTGGGCCAGAGCGACGAACCAGTTGCGTCGGGCGTCGACCTCGCTCGCCCGGGCGGAGGCCAGGATGCGTTGGGCGAAGAGGAGGTCGAGCATGCTGCCCACCCCTTCGTGGTACCTGCCCCGGGCCACCTCTTCCGATTGCCGGGCGCTGGCCACCAGTTCGGCGGTGGTCTTCACCCGGGCCCCTGCTGTCAGGAAATCGCTGTGGCACTGGTAGACCTGGGCCGCCACGGTCAGTTCTGCGCTGCGGGCCCGCTCGGCGGCGGCCTTAGCCTCAGCTTGGGCGGCCAGCACGTCGTACTGCCTGGAAAAACCGCTGAACAGCGGAATCCGCAGGGAGATGGAGCCGCTGAAGGTGTCGGGAATGCCGGGGATTTCCTCGAGCCAGTAGCGGTTGTAGGCGGCAGCGGCGGAAAGCGACGGCAATGTGCGCGAGCGGGCCTGGCCGATCCGGGTCTCGGCCTGGGCGGCGGCCAGACGGGTGGCCTGCAGGTCGGGCCTGCCCGCCAGGGCCAGGTCGATCAGCTGGTCGACCGATTGGGTCAACATCCCGTCGGGGATCTCGGGTACCACGATTTGCGGGGAGAAGGGGGTGCTCGCGGGATAGCCCATGGCGTTGACCAGTTCGCCGCGGCTGGTGCGGACCCGCCCTTCGCTGGTCTCCACGGCGAGCCGGGCTTCGGCGACGGCGGTCCGGGCCTGCAACTCGTCGGCCAGGGTGGCCAGCCCGACCAGTCGCCGTTCCTCGGCGGCGGCCAGGTTGGCCCG
>CAZTNO010000108.1:0-8682 GCA_964614865.1 uncultured Clostridia bacterium | reverse complement strand
GCCGCGGATGGCCTTCGTCTTCCCAGGCTTCGTAAAAGAAGTGGAAGAACCGGTCGGTCTCGGTGACCACCGGCATGAAGATGTCCCACTCTTCTCGCCGCCAGAGGTACTCCACCACCTGACGTCGCACCTGCATGGCCAGGTGGATTTCGGCCAGGAATTCGTCGGGCCGGTCGTGCCCTTTTCCGGCATCGACGTCGAGCAGGTAGCCTGTCCGGCGCAGCATCGGCAGCAACGAAACGGGGTGGACCGCGCGGGCCAGGTCGAGGGCCACGAACCCCGAGATCAACACCCCGTTCCTGGGGCGGGCCGGATAGGTGGAGGGGAGGTTGACGATCACGTGGCGCCGGCCGGGCAGGCGGGGATCGGCGAAGAAGGGGGGGGCGGACAGGTCGTCGAAGTTGGGATAGCGGTATTCGTAGCAATCGCGATCCAGGTCGAGAAAGCCGAAGATGCCGTGACTGCCGGCATCGGTTCCGGTCATCAGGCTCGACCACGAGACCGCGGAAATATCGGGCAATGAAGCGGTCATGGAAGTCAGCTGCCCCTGGCGGAGGAGCTGACAAAAGTTTGGCATGACCCCGGCCTCGGCCATCGCAAGGAGCATGGGGAACGGGACCCCGTCGAGCCCCAGAACCACCAGACGGGAGCGGTGGCCTTGACGCAGGGTCATCGGCGGGGGGGGAGGTAGCCCGCCACTTCCAGGGCGGTCAGGATACGGGCCGCCGAATCGGTTTCGGTTTCGCGGTCGCTCTCGACCACCAGCTCGGGATGCTCCGGTTCCTCGTAGGGATCCGATACCCCGGTGAACGACGGGAGCTCGCCCGCCATGGCCTTGCGGTACATCCCCTTGACGTCGCGGGCCACACAGACCTCCAGCGGGCACTTCACGTAGACTTCAAAGAAGTCGCCGATCATCTCGCGGATCTCCTGACGGATGGCCTGGTAGGGGGAGACGAACGAGGCGGTGGTGATCACTCCGTGGCGGGTCAGCAGCGAGCAGATGAAACCGACCCGGCGGATGTTCTCGTCGCGGTCCTGGCGGGAGAAACCCAGCCCTTTGGAGAGGTAAACCCGGGTGACATCGCCGTCGAGATGCTCGGGGAGGTACCCCCGCTCCTGCAACTCCCGATTCACCCGCACGGCCAGGGTGGTCTTGCCCGAGCAGGGGAGGCCGGTAAACCAGACGGTGACCCCGCGCGGGGGGAGGGTGGGATGGATCATGGATGGCTCAAATAACTCTTGGGTACGATCATCTTGCTGGAGTAGTGGAGGTTGGTGAGGAGGATCAGCGCCCGCTTCTGGTCGGGCAGCTCCTCCTGGAAAACCCCCTCCCAGCCGTCGAAAGCCCCCTGGTCGATGCGTACCGTTTCGCCAGGGGAAAACACCTGATTGCGTGGTTTCAAGACCACCACGCCGTCGATTTCCCGGAGGCGGATCGAGGCGATCTTGTCGTCATCGAGGGTCCACACCCGGTCGCCGTTGCCCAGAATGGTTTTCACTCCCCGGGTGTAGCGCACCGAAGAGTAGAGCGGGGCCAAATCGAATCGGGCAAACAGGTATCCCGGAAAGAGGGGGGTGATCACTTCCACCCTCTCTCTCTTCACTTTTATCTGGCGTCGGTATAAGGGAAGGTAGACTTCGATCCCCTGCTTGCGGAGGTTTTGCTCGGCGATTACTTCCTGCTTGGGTTTGGTTGCCAGGACAAACCAGTTTTTTTCGGGGATATCGGTCATGAGACGATTGTAGGTTATCGGGGGGGGAACTGTCAACGCGTTCCCCCCCAAGAAGCGCTCCTGACTAGGCTTAACCGATGAAGAGCCCTTCGAGGCGGACTTGAAGCCCCTGCGGCCCGCGGTTGATGAAGTTGACCAGGGCGCTGTGACGCCATTGCAGCATGCAGCGGTGGGGCATGAACCAGTAGCGCATGCCGATGGCAAGCTCGGTTCGTTGGGCGCTGACCAGGCCCTCGTAGGCCTCGGCCGAGTAGTAACCCAGGTCCTTGTAGCCGGAGGATCGGGGGCCCAGCGGTCCGGTGACGCACCAGGAAATCACTCCGTTGACCGGGTCAACCTCCATGGCGATGCCGCAATGGGTGATCGGGCAGCCGCACGACATGCCCAGCGGACGGCCGATCAGGAGGTCGCCCTTCTTCACGTCCAGTTGCGCGGTGCGGACCGGGTTGCGTGGCAGGATCACCTCCCGGGGGCCGGGATCGCCGGGCAGGGCATCGAGGATGAAGTCGAACTCTCGGCCCATCGAGTCGCGGTAGGTCACCGGCGCTTCGGCGGCGAAACTCTCACACCCCTGGCAGGTAACGGGTTGATCCGGGGCAGTATCCCTGGCAACAGACGCATCGACTGTGTTGCGGTGAACGCAGCGCTCCAGCAGATCGGGTTTTTTGGCGACTGCTGCGGCGAACTGCTCGCAGGAACGTGAGCCGCACTGGCCGCAGTCGAGTCCCGGCAACGAGTCGATCAGATCGGATTGCAAAACGATGGGTTGATTCATGCCTGTTTCTCCTTGAATGGATCCTCGCCGGGAGGGTCACTCCCCGCGGTAGAAGATGTCCGACTCCAGGGCCCGGACCACGCCGAAGTGCTGTTTCCAGCCGATTTCCTTTTTGCCGACGCAGATGGTGCAGGTGCCCACCGGCGGGTTGCCGCGGAGGAAGAGGGGGTGCTTCAGCGGGGCGGCCCGTTCGATCATGCGCGTCAGCGGATCGAGCCCGATGCCGTAAAGTGCGTCGGCCTCAAGGATGCGCACGTCGCGGGCATTCTCCATGATCCGCGAACGGAACACTTCGCGTTCGGCCTGCGAGATCAGATCGATTTTTGTCACCACTGCCACGTCTGCCAGGGTCAGCATGGGACCGATCTTGCGGGGCAGGTTCATGCCGCTGGTGGCCTCCAGCACGACCACCCCCAGCGAGCCCTCGATGTAAGGGGAGCAGCGCAAGCAGAGGCCGGCCGTCTCCACCAGTAAACAGTCTGCCCCCTGATCTTCGGCCCAGGCCAGGGCGTCGCCCAGTACCATCGCATTGCAGTGGTCGGGGCAGAGCTCGCCGGAGTAGGCGGTCTTCACCGGAATGGCGAACTCCTTGCCGATGATCTTCTCCTCGTCGGCGTATTGCACGTCGATTTTCAGGTAGGCCGGTTTCTGGCCACCCTTGAGCATGGCCCGGATGACGTGTCGGAGCACGCTGGTCTTGCCGGTGGTGGCGGGGCCGGCGACGATGACGGTCTTCATGGTGGTATTCTCCTTTATGAAATGTAACCGAGGGCGCGCAGTCGTTCGGATAGTTCCCGGGATGTCAGTCGCTCGCCGGCACGGATCTGGCCCCGGAAGTGGAGCAACAGGTCGTCGAGCTTGCGGATCTCGCCCGCGACGATCTGCTCGTCGGGATCGCGCTCGATGATCCGGCTCATGCCGCCGTTTTGCATCACGATACGGAAGTCGGAGAGCAGGGCAATGCGAGGGTCGTGGGTGACGAAGATGAAGATCTTCTCATAGCAACGCAGCAGGTCGAGGGCCTTGGTGCGGTGGATGCCGGCGTTCTCGATCTCGTCGAGCAGGATGATCGGCGAGTTGCCGATGATCACCGCGTCAGCGATCAGCAATGCCCGGGTCTGTCCGCCCGAGAGCTCGGTCATCGGGGCGTGGGGAATCAGGGGTTCGCCGGTTAGCTGGTTGGCGAATTCGAATGTTTCCCTGACCGCGGCCACTCCGCTTGCCAACCCCCGGACGCTGGCGTGGATCTCGAGGAATTCCTGTACCGGCAGGTCGGAAAGGAAGTTGGTGTGTTGGGAGATCAACGAGATCGGGTTGTGCGACGGATCGCCGTTGTGGTCAATGGCCCGAGCCTGGCCGTCGATTTGGACAACGCGACCGCTGGGGGTGTTGCCATCGGCGTACAACTCGATGTCGTTGATCAGCGTCGTCTTGCCGCACCCGGTCGGCCCAACGATACTGACTATGTGGCCCATGCGGAAGGTGACTTCGGCGACTTGTTCGCGCTCGCCTAGCTTGTTTCGACCTCCGGTCAGGGTAATTTCCTGGATGGTCATGGAGCCTCCTGATTGTTATGGCTCCAAGTGTACTACAAAAGAAGTACATTGTCAAGCAAGAAAAACCCTGCCGAAAAAACGGGCGTTTGAAGTGCTTGAAGGAATCGCTTGCGTTTAGGGACGCTTCAAAGACTGGTGATCAGCAGGAGCACCCCGAGCACGATGCGGTAGACGACGAACGGAGTGGTGGCGTGACGGGCCAGATAGCGCAGCAGAAAGCCGATGGCCAGCAGGCCCGAGGCAAAGGCCCCGGTGCCGGCAACGCCATAAGAGATCGCCATCTGCCGGTCGAGGTGGGGCAGGCTCTCCTTGAACTCGAACAGGCCCGACCCGAGCACTGCCGGGACCGACAGCAGGAAAGAGAAGCGGGCGGCGGCGGGGCGGGTGAGCCCTGCCAGCAAGCCGGCGGTCAGGGTGGTGCCGGAGCGCGAGGCGCCGGGGACGAGCGACAACACCTGCCCCAAGCCCATGACGATGGCATCGGAGAGGCGCATGGCGGAGAGGTCGCGATTCTGCCGGGAGACCGCCTCGGCCAGCCACAGGAGGAGGGCGAAGAAGATCAGGGCCCCCGCGATCACCGCGGTCTGCTTGGGCAGACCGCTCTCGATCAACTTCTTCAGCAGCAACCCGACCAGCACGATCGGGATCGAGCCCAGGACGATGCCCCAGCCCATGCGGCTGTCGGGGGATTGCTGGCGAAAGGGGCGGAACGCGAGGACGTTTTCGGACAAGAAGGCGGTGCCGATCGACCACAGGTCGCGCGAGAAGTAGACCAGCACGGCGGCCAGGGTGCCCAGCTGGATCACCGCCATGAAGGCGGTCCAGCGCTGGGGGCCCAGCTTTTCGGTCACCCCCAGCCAGTTGCCCACCAGGGTCATGTGGGCGGTCGAGGATACGGGCAGGAACTCGGTGAGCCCCTGCACCAATCCGATCAGCAGGGCGGAGAGGAGACCCACCGGCTAGCCCTCGATGCGCTGACGAATGCCCGAAAGCACGGTCTCCACCTCGCCGCGGATCTGGGCCAGATGGGCCTCGGTGTCGGCCTCGAAGCGGATCACCAGCGAGGGCTGGGTGTTGGAAGCGCGCACCAGCCCCCAGCCGTGGGGAAAGCGGATGCGGGCGCCGTCGATGTCGATCACCTCGCGGGTCTTGCGGAAATGATTCTGGATCCCCGCGACGATCTCGAACTTGGTCTGGTCGTTTTTGGTGTCGACGCGGATCTCGGGGGTGTTGACCGCCGCGGGGATGGTGTCGCGCAGGTCGGCCAGGCTGCGCGGCTGGGCGGAGAGGAGCTCCAGCAGCCGGGCGCCGGCGTAGACCGCGTCGTCGAATCCGGGCCACTTGTCGTTGAAGAACATGTGACCGCTCATCTCGCCGGCGATCAGGGCGTTCTCCTCGCGGATCTTCTTTTTGATCAGCGAATGGCCCGTCTTCCACATAATGGGCACCCCGCCGGCCTTGGCGACCTCGCTGTAGAGGACCTCCGAGGCCTTGACCTCGGAGATGACCTTGGCACCGGGGTGGCGCCCCAGGATGTCGCGGGCAAAGAGCACCAGCAATTGGTCGCCCCACAGGATTCTGCCGCGGGAATCGATCACCCCGATGCGATCGGCATCGCCGTCGAGGCCGATGCCGAGGTCGGCCCCGGTTTCGGCCACCTTGGCGATCAGCGCCTTGAGGTTTTCGAGGCGGGTCGGGTCGGGGTGGTGGTTGGGGAAGGTGCCGTCGACATCGCAGAACAACTCGACCACCTCGGCGCCGAGCCGGCGGTAGAGCGGGCCGGCGGTGAGCCCCCCGGTGCCGTTGCCGGCGTCGACCACCACCTTGATTTTGCGGTCCAGTTTGACGTTTCCGGCCACGTAATCCAGGTAGACGTCGAGCATCGGTTTCTCTTCGACCCGGCCGGGAACCTGGGCGGGGTATTTCCCGGCCACCGCGATGCGGTAGAGCTCCTGAAGCCCCTCGCCGAAGAGGGGCGCCTTGCCGACCATGATCTTGACCCCGTTGTACTCGCCCGGGTTGTGCGAGGCGGTGATCATCACCGCCCCGTCCAGGTCGAGGTGGAAGGTGGCGAAGTAGGTGAGGGGGGTGGGGACCAACCCCAGGTCGAGGATGTGCAGACCGTAGCTGGCCAGCACCCGGCAGGTCAAATCGGAGATGCGGGGGGAACTGGGGCGGCCGTCGCGGCCCAGGGCGATCTTCTTTTTGCCTTCGCGCACGAAGACGGTGGCGATGGCGGCGGCGATCTGCTCGACGGCGGGATCGGTCAATTCGGTTTCGGCGATGCCGCGGATGTCGTACTCGCGGAAGATCGTGGGTTCGAGAGCAGTCATGGTGAGCCTCCTGGGCGTACTTTGATTCTGATTATAGCAAACCTGCCATCCCGGGGGCAATGCCGTATCGGCCCTGGCGAGCTATGGTATAATGGACGGGTGGTCATGGAACCCTCCAACCCCTCCCAGGCAGGCCCGTCCCACTTCGAATTCGGTGGCGCCATGGCTCGCCGCTACGATGCCGTCAACCACCTGGCCTCGGCCGGCCTCGACCTGTGGTGGCGGCGGCGCACCGCCCAGCAGATTGCCCGCTTTCTGCGGAAACGGCCCGGCCCGCTGCGCCACCTCGACCTGGCCTGCGGCACCGCTGGCATGGCCATCGCCCTTTCCCGGGCCATGCCCGGCCTCTTCCAGGTGGGCATCGACCCGGCCGCCGAAATGCTCCTCCTGGCCCGGAAAAAGACCCCCTTGCCGCTGGTTCAGGGCGCCACCTGCCTCCCTTTTCCGGAAGGCACCTTCGATTCGGTTTCGTGCGCCTTTGGCGTACGCAACTTCACCCGCATCGACGAAGAGCTGCGGGAGATCGCCCGCGTCCTCAAGCCCGGGGGGCGGCTGGTCATTCTGGATTTTTTCCGTCCTGGCAATCCATTCATGCGCATATTCCTCGCCTTCTACCGGCGGGCGGTCTTCCCGCTGATCGGCCGCTTCCTGACCGGAGAAGCCGGGCCCTACCGCTACCTGATCGATTCGATCGACCGCTTCCTGGCTCCGTCGGAGATGGGCGATACCCTGCGGGGCAACGGCCTGGTTCCCGCAGGAAACAAGCGATTTTTTTTTGGTTTGGTGACCGCCGTCTGCGGTGAAAAACCCCCGGACTCAAGGAGGTCGTGATCATGAGCAAACCCGCCCTGTGGTGGCAAGCCTGCCGCCCCTTCTCGCTGACCGTGAGTTTCTCTCCGCCCCTCCTTGCCGCCATCCTGGCCGCCCGCTTCGGCGGAGTGCGTGTCTCCGTTCTGAACGTGTTCCTCACCCTGACGGGCTGCATGGCCGCCCATGTCGCCTCGAACATGGTCTCCGACTGCCAGGATTTTCGCAGGAAGGTCGACCGCCCCGGCACCTTCGGCTCCAGCGGCGTGCTCGTTTCGGGGCTGATGACCCCCGGACAGTTGCTGGCCGGTGGAGTGGTCCTCTACGCCGTGGCCGCCCTGATCGGGCTCTACTATCTGTTGACCCACCCCGCCTGGCCCATGCTGCTCGGGCTGGTCGCCGCTGGAGGGATCCTGGGGCTCTTTTACACCGTCCCGCCGTTCGAGTTCAAATACCACGCCCTGGGCGACGTGGCCGTCTTTCTGGCCTTCGGCCCGCTGATGGGGCTGGGTGCCTGGGTGGTCCACACCGGGAGTTTCTCCTGGCTGCCGGTATTGACCCTGATCCCGGTCGGGTTCCTGGTCGACGCCGTGCTGCATGGCAACAACCTGCGCGATATCGAGAGCGACGGCGAGGTGGGGGTGCGCACGGTCCCCGGCCACATCGGCGTGCGGAACTCGCAGGTCATGTACTTTCTGCTGGTGGGAGGGGCCTACCTCGGCATCCTGGTGTTGGTGTTTTTCGCCCGGCGACTCCCCTGGACGGCCCTGGCGGTGTTCCTGACCCTGCCGCTGGCCTTCAAGCTGACCGGCAAGGTGGCGGCAAAGGGCAACCTGGAGCGGGCGGTCTTTGCCACCATCGACGCCGAAACCGGCCAGCTCCACCTGGCCTTCAGCCTGTTGCTGGCCCTGGGACTGTTCGTCTCCCGCTGGCTCCATTGACTCTCAAGCTGAATTCCAGAATAACCCGCTGGCTCGGGCTGTTGCTGGCCTTCGTCCTCTGGTATCTGACCTTCGTGATCAGGCCGGCGAACTTCTGGTTGATGATGGCGGGAAACACCCTGCTGTTGTCGGCGATCGCCCTGGCCGGTGGCCGGCCGCTCTGGAAAAGAGCGGAGTGGAACCGGGCCAACATCGCCCTGGGGGTTCTGAGTGCCGGGGTGCTGTACGGGGTTTTCTTTGCGGGCAACCGGCTGTTGATCCTGTCGGCCCGCTGGATCTCCCTGTTTTCGCACCGGGAGGCCGACCTGGCCGCCATCTACAGCGGACGGAGTGAACTGGCCCCCGCCCTGATCGCCCTGCTGCTGGTCATTCCCATCGGTTCGGGGGAAGAGATCTTCTGGCGGGGCTTTTTTCAGCGCGACCTGGGGCGGGATATCGGCCCTTTCCGGGGAATGCTCTTCTCGACTCTCTGCTACGTGCTGGTCCACGTGCCCACCGGCAACCCGGTGCTGATCCTGGCCGCGGCCGTGTGCG
>CAZTNO010000107.1:0-8961 GCA_964614865.1 uncultured Clostridia bacterium | reverse complement strand
AGTACACCTTAGGTCGCGTGCCAAATCGGTCTTGACATACAAGACCACCTCAGGGAGCGGTTTCCAGTACCACATCATTGTTGATCCTCGCTTTGCGAAAGAGTATGCTCCCCTGGTCCGCTTCGACGGGATGGAGCGGCCACTGACGGTTTTCGGCCGCAGATAGCAAGATGCCTTCACGTCCCGGGCGACCTCGTGCCGGCCGGAATCGCGGGGATCGGCTGACCGGTTTTTGCCAGGGTGGGGGGAGGTTTTTCCAGTCTCGATTTGCTATAATCGCCCCATGAAAGCACTTTGGAAACTCGGTTTCCGCCGGATCAGCGAAATGGCCCTGATCGTGGTGATCGGCACGTTGTTCGCTCTGGCGGCCAATCAGATCGTCCACCACCCTCTGCCGCTGTGGACCGTCCCGTCCGTATCGCCGGGAGCCTCCGGGCAGCCAGCGTCGGAGGGAAAGTCCCCGGTCACCGCCACCCTGCCGGTTCTCGACGTCGACACGGTGGCCCAGCTGGCGGGGGATCCCGCGACCTTGCTGCTCGACGCCCGCCAGGGCCCGTTGTACCGCCAGGGCCACCTGCCCGGGGCGGTCAGCCTGCCGGTCTCCGAGTTTTTCCTGCGGTTCGAAGCGCTCCGGGCGAGTATCGAGCGGGCCGGGATGGTGATCGTGTACTGCATCGACCCCAGGTGTCCCGACGCCCGTTCGCTGGGGGCGCTGCTGGTGGAGCACGGGGTGCGCAAGGTGTTGCTGTTCGAAGGCGGGATCGAGGAGTGGAAACGGAGGGGACATGCGCTGGCCATGGATTGAGCGGGTCGCCTGGCTGAAGCGCCCGGCGGTGTTGATGGTTTCACGCATGGTGCTGGCCGGCCTGTTCATCTGGGCTTGCGCCCCCAAGATCGCCGACCCGGCGGCGTTTGCCCGCATCGTCGCCGACTACCGTCTGCTGCCCCCCCGGTTGGTGCCGCTGTTCGCTCTGACCTTGCCCTGGGTCGAGCTCGCCGCCGCCCTCTTCCTGCTGGTCGGGGTGTTCCGTCGCGCGGCGCTCTGGCTTCTCTCGCTGCTGCTGCTGATGTTCTTTTTTGCCATCTCGATCAACGTGGTGCGCGGTCTGGCTTTTTCCTGCGGCTGCTTCTCGGTGTCGGGCGGGGCGGAGAACCCCTGGCTGCTGCTCGGCCGCGACCTGCTGTTCCTGCTCATTGCCGCCCACCAGCTGGCCTGGGATTTCCCGAAAACGACCGCTACCGGAGGGCGTAAACGATCAGTCTCGGTGGGCTCCCGTCAGAACGGAAGGATCGGGGGCAAGGGTTTTTGAATCGTCTCCGAGAGCTCGGACAATCCATTCGGCGGTGAAGCGGTTTCCGGCCGGAGTCATGTGCCCCCGGAATAATTTGCGATAGCCTTCCGGATTGCCGGACTGTAATTCTTGCAGAGGCTTTCGCAGATCGATCACTTTCACCCGGTGATCGCGGACACAAGCGAGCAGACCGTCCAGGATGGCCATTTGGGCAGGCGATGTGCGCTCCAGATACTGGACCAGGAGATACAGGCGCTTCACCCGGGGATGGCGGTCCATAAAAGAGCCCAGGCTGTCGAAGATCCTGCAGACTACTTTGGACCCCACGTGATGGGCCCGAGTGTTGGTCCAGGCGCCTGCGCGCCAATAAGAGGGGAAGGCGAGGTTCATGAATTCGTGGATGAACAAGCTGTGACCCAGAATGCGGCGGAGCCTCGTCTCCCCGAGAGACGGGGAGCGGATGTGTTCGAGACGCAATTCCAATCCGCTGGGCGATGGCTGAAAGAAAGGTTTTGTCGCGGAAAAACAAACCGAAAATTCGCATCTCGAAAGCTCCGGCAGGGTGATTCCGAGTATGATTGCGTCTGCTGAATGGGAAATCAACAAAGAGTCCAGCCGGAGAACGGCTTGATCGAGTCCGTATCCAGATACCCCCCCATTCAGCACGCGAATGCCGGAAAGCTGCTGAAGTTGCGCTGGCCATGTTTCCGTATCAGAAACTTCGTCACCGAAGGTAAAAGAATCGCCGACCGTAAGGATCGTTGTTTCGCCTTGTTTCGCAGGCAGGGGAGAAGATTCGCCATTGCTGCGAAGTCCTTCGGATCCAATGGTTACTTCGGTGCCCCAGTAGTTGTTTTTTCCACTGGCACCGGCTCTGGGGATCCAGCCGAGGCGAGGGTGAAATTGGACGAGCTGCGCTGATTTCAGCAACAGGTGTTGTTGGGACCAAAAACTGACCAGCCGGGCTTCGCCTTTGAATATCCGGATGCCGATCTCGAGTAGCAGCAAGGTGGAAAACACAGCCAGGAGAACGACCAGGAAAGGGAACGCCACGCGGCGGAAACCCCGTCGTTTGGGTGGACCGGGTGGAGGGAGGCAAGAATTCATTTTTTGCCTTGACCGAGCAATTCAACGATGTCGTACAGGGATGTGGCTCCCGCCTGATTTTTCGGCTTCCACTGCTGGCAGTATTCCAGGAAGCGGCTTTCCTGCCAGGGGTCCAGGTTGTCGTAGTTCATACGCAGGCGGCTCAGTTCGGAGGTGTTCACCAGCAGGTGGGTGAAGCCGGCGGCTTTCACCCTGGCGAGAAAGTCGGTGGCCGAGGTACTGTGTTCAAGGTAGGGGAGGATGACACTGCGGTCAAGTGCCGAGCTGAGGGCGTAGGGTCGCTTCAGGTAGTAGTTGCGGGCCTCGCCCACGAGCAAGATCCGGCTGTTCGCTGGCAGGGCGTTGGTCATGGCGAACACGGGATAAGAAGGAAACCGGTTCGCAGTATAGCCTTCGGCGTTCCCTTTGCTCACCAGCAAGGGGGTAGCGGGGAAGACCCATTCCAGGATGGCCAGCCCCTGGACAAAGCCTAGTCCGATCAGCACCACGAACGCAACCGTCAACCAGCGGCTCCGAACGGTCAGGTAGGCCTGGCAGGCCCACAAAGACAACACTAAGAAGGCCACGTAGACGAAGCGGGAACTGGCGGTGAAGGGGGCGGCCAGTAGCAGGGTCAACAAGGAGAACCAGAGGCTTGACCGGTTGGTTTTCTCCCGGGTGAGGATCAGCAGCGGGAGAAAGGCGAGCGGGAGGGGGCCGACCCACCCTCCCGAACCCAAAGAGCGGAAGAACAAGTTGTAAGGCAGATGCACCAGGTCGGCGAGGCTGCGTACGGTGGCGCCCACGTCCCGGATCATGTGCCCTTGCCGGACGGAATCCCAGGAGGGGGAGGGCAACCATTCGGTCAAAAAGGGAAAGAAGGGGTTTCCCATGAAGAGCAGGTTCTTGAAAAGCAGGGGGGTTAGCACCAGAGGGGCGATCCAGGCTAGCTGGGCCCACCTCTTCCATTCGTCTTTGCGCCAGGGCTGGGAGACCAGGAAAAAAGCCAGCAGCGGAACCAGGTTGAACGACTTCACGCCGATGGCGAATGCCCAGCAGAGGGCCGCCAGCCTGGTACGACTTTTCCAGTGATGAATCGCCAGCAAAATGAACAAGGCGCTGATCAGGTCGTTTTTCTGGCTGGCCAGCAGGAACAGGGTCATCGGCAGGCTCAGCAAGACGACCACCACCAGCTTGGGCTGTTTCAGTCGCAGGTGTTCCCGGGCGAAATCGATTGCCGCCAGCAGGGTGAAGACCCCGAGCAGAAAGTGGAGCAGGGAGGGGACCCGATCACCGAGCAGGACTGCGGGAATCAGCGCGATTTCGTGATAGATCGCGGAGTTGGCGTAGAGATGATAGGGGGTGGGGACGAACCCACCCCAGCGCACGATCTGGTTGGGAATGCCCAGGTGGTAGACCAGGGTGTCGTAGAAGGTGGGCGGGAGGACGGCGTAGACCAGGGGGACGAGCAAGAGACCCCAGGTCGCCGATGGTTCGCCGAACTCGGCGCTCAGCTCGCGGTACGTCTGGGTCCAGAAGCCGATGCCCCGTCGCAGCAGCGCGGAGAGCCCGATCGGCAACAGCAGGTAGATGACCAGTGCCGGAATGCTGGCCCGGTGCAGGGCCGATGCGGCGAAAAAGAAGCCGCTGGTGAAGATCCAACCGACGGCCATGCAGGTCGCAGCCGAAGGGATGGGCTGTTTGCTTAGCGAGAGCAGGAGCCTGCCGATGGCCAGGCAGGTTGCCGCGATCAGCAGGGCTCCCGCCAACGGGAAGAGGACTGTTGCCAAAGGGTGGAGCAGGAGCGCTGTAAGGGCCAGGAAGAGGGCGGTGGCAATGAGGAAAGCACGGACCGGCCTTTCGGACATGGCGGGATTATACCACAGCGAGCCGCAAGGGGCCGGGGGCACCGTGTCCCGCAAGGACCCTTTGTGTTAGAATCGAGCCATGACTCCCACTCCCTGCCCTAAGTTGAGCGTGGTGGTGCCGGTGTTCAACGAGGAGCGGTCGATCGGCCCTCTGCTCGATCAGGTGTGCGCGGTACCCCTCGAGCTGGAATTGGAAGTGATCGCGGTCGATGACTGCTCGCGGGACACCACCCTGGCGGCCCTGACCGCGGCAGCAGGCCGTCATCCGCAAGTGCGGGTGCTCCGCAACGACACCAACCGTGGCAAGGGATTCTCCGTGCGCCGGGGGATCATGGCGGCGGTGGGCGACATCGTCCTGATCCAGGATGCCGATTTCGAGTACGAACCAGGCGAGTACCCGCTGCTGCTGCAGCCGATCCTGGCGGGCCGTGCGGATGTGGTCTACGGCTCCCGCTTCCTGAAGCCCGAAAACCGGGCGGGCTTCCGTTTCACCAACTACCATGCCAACCGGCTGCTCACCCGGTTGTCCAACCTCTTTTCGGGATTGCGGGTCACCGACATGGAGACTTGCTACATGGCCTTCCGGCGCGAGATCGTGCAGGGGCTTGCCCTGCAGGAGGATCGTTTCGGTTTCGAGCCTGAGGTCACCTTTCAGCTTTCCCGAATTCCGGGGCTACGACTGATCGAAGTGCCGATTTCTTACCGCGGCAGGACCCACGCCGAGGGCAAGAAGATCGGCTGGCGCGATGGCTTGCGGGCCATGGGGGTGATCTTGGGTGGCTGGATCGGAGCTCGATCTGCCCGCGGTGGTGAAAGACCCCGGAGCAAAAAAACGAGAGGTTAGCCCCGGTCGGAGTTTGCTTTCGCCCGTTTTCCCCCGATCCAACTGATTCGCTCGCGCAGGGTCGGTTGTTCAGGAAATAGAGAAAGGGATTGTTGGTAGAAGGGAATGGCCTCCTCGCCCCGGTGCAGATCGAAGAGCAGGTTGCCTATCGAGTTCAGCAAGCGGAAATCGCCGTTCCCTTCTGCGGCCAGGCGGGCCAGCAGTTCTTGCCCGGTTGCTTCCTGGCCAGCCAGCAAGGCCAAGCGGGCCGTCATCAATCGCTCTGCGATCGAGGCAGAGGGTTCCTGACGCCAGAGATCCCAGGCGTAGGAAAAATTCCCTTGTTGTTCGAAGTACTTCGCTCGTTCCCTCAGAGACCAGGAACGGAACGTCTGCTCCAGTCGATCAATATCCGCAACGGACCGGGTCTGCAGGTTGCGAGGTTGCTGATCTGTGAGGCGACGGGCTCGATCCCAGTCAGCAAAGGATAGATATAACTCGAGTAGTGAACTTGAAGCTGCTCGGCTCGGTTGAATTTCCAGCAACGCTTTTTCGGCCGCTGCCAGGTTCCCCATGGCCAGATTGATTTTCCAGAGCCGGTTGGCTCGTTCCCGCCTTTGCGCCAACCCGAGGGGCAGGTTGCCTGCCTGGGAAAGCCAGTGAAGACTCTCCGGATAGTATGCCTGGTCGAGCTTGATCACAGCCAGGGTCAGGGCGACCGAGCCAGCCGTGGCCGGGTTCATGGGCGACATCAGCGACCGACGGAGCATCGTTTCAGCAGTCGCCGGGTCGCCACGTAACGCCAGTTGTTGGGCTGCTTTGTACAGGAAAAACGGCTCGTTGGGGCATTCATCCAGAGCCCCTTTCCAGAAGGCCAATTCGTCTCGGTACCGGGTGCTCTCGGCGAGAATGGAGCTGGCAAAGGCGATGAACAGGATGACCAACAGGCTGTTGCGAATCCACGGCCTGGCCTTGACGAGGACGTGGGCAAGCAACCACATCCAGCCGATGGCCGGGATCATCAGGTAGCGGGTCGAGATGCTGAAGGGGTAGATCGGAGTAAAGACCAACAAAAGGGCACCACCGACAAAGGGAGCAATCCAGAACCATGCCTGGAGGAGCTCGCTTCGACGCCGACCGAAAATGGGGATCGCGACGAGGATCAAGGCGAAAGCCGCGCCGCTGACCAATAGTGCCGAGGTCTGTACCGCCCCTACCGGCAGAAACATGTCATAGCCAAAGGGGAGAACTGCAGATCGGGCGTAGTACCCCAGCACCCCCAGCACCGGCCGGACGTTTTCCCACAGGCCGGGGAACGGGCGCATGGGGAACCCGCCGCGGCCGATGACCGCCGACTTGAGCAGCCAGAACCCCAGCGTGGCCAGCAGCGGGAAGAGGGTGATGAAAGCGGAGAGGCGCCGCCGGCGGAGGAGCTCATGCAGGGGGAAGAGGGGCAGGAAGAAGAGGGCGGCCTCCTTGGAGAGGAGGGCCAGCATGTAGCAGCCCAGCGCGAGCAGCCCCAGCGACAGGTTGCGGCGCTCCAGGTAGCGGTCGAACAGCAGCAGGGCCAGGATGCCGAATAGAAGCATCAACAGGTCGCAGCGGCCGACCACCCAGACGATGTTGTCGAGGTGCAAGGGGAACAGGGCGAAGAGCAGGGTGGCCGTTTCCGCCACTCCCGGAATTTGCGTCTGCCGGACAAGGAAGGAATAGAGAGCAAGCAGGGCAATGAGGAAGAGGAACAGGTTGGTCAAGCGGAGCCGCAAAGGGGAGAGCCCCCAGACCGCCTTCTCCGCCATGAAGGAGAGGATCATCACCGGACGGTAGTAGTCGTATCCCCCCTCGTTGCGTTGCGAGGTGGTGGCCCAGTACCCGGAGCGGAAGGGGGCCAGCGGCGAAAAGCTGCCATTCAACAGCTCGTTTTCCCGGATGATCGGCTGGTCGTCCCAGATCAGCTCGTTACTCAGGGAGGGCAGGTAGACGAGCAACGGGAGCATGACCAAGAGGAAAGAATGAAAGAGCCTGCGGCGGTTCATGAAGGCATCTTAGCAAAAAATCGGGGGATCGCGAAGTGCAAGCTAGAGGGGGAGGATGTTCGGTGAGGGCAGTCAATCGTGCCATGATCCGGTGCAGAAGTTCAGACACATACTGGACTGAGATAGGAGTTGGGTTGTATTGGAGCACACCCGTCAGGGTGTGGAAAACGGCCGCGGGGGGACAAGCATGAGATTCTTCCTGCTGTTTGGCAAGGAGCGCCGTTATACTTGGTGGATGCAACGCATCCAAGACCTGGGAGATCACCCACAGCAGGCGGAGATCAAGCGCCGCCTGGATGCCATCTGGTTGTACGAAGAACATGGACTGGAAGCAGCAAAGAAGATATTCAACGTCTCGCGATCGACGCTGTTTTCCTGGAAGAAGCGCTTGAGGGAGAGCGGTGGTCGAATCGACAGTTTGGCTCCGGCCAGCCGCAGACCCAAGAGGGTACGCCCTCCGCAAACAGATCGGCGCATCGAAGAATACGTTCGCCAGTATCGTCTTCGGCACCCCGGAGTGGGCAAGAGCGCCATCAAGTACGAACTCGATGTTTACTGCCAAACCAAGGGGTTGCCGACAGTATCCGAGTCGAGCGTCGGGCGTGTCCTTGGACGGTTGAAAGCCCAGGGCAAACTGGCGGGCAAAGGACTGCATTTGGTGGTCGGGATCAATGGGGGAAGACTGGCTGAGAAGAAGCAACACCGCCCCCACAGGAAACTCCGTCGTGGAGACTACCGACCCAAGAAGGCAGGAGATCTGGTCCAGATAGACTCGGTCGCCATCTTCCAAGACAAGTTGAAACGCTACCTGCTCACCGCCATTGACGTTGTCACCAGGTTCGCCTTCGCCTTTGGCTACACCAGCCTATCCAGTAAAACTGGCGCCGATTTCCTGGACAAGCTCGTCGAGGTCTGTCCTTTTACGATCAGCCACATCCAGACCGACAACGGCCAGGAGTTTGCCAAGCACTTCATCGCGTGTCGTGATGGAAAACGCCTGACTCACTTCTACAGCTACCCCAGGCATCCCCAAAGCAATGGCCACGTGGAACGCTTCAACCGCACCGTGAGGGAGCAGTTCCTTGCCCATAACGACGACGACTTGAGTACCCTTCGACCGTTCAATGACAACCTCATGGAGTACCTGCTGTGGTACAACACCCAAAAGCCTCACCGTAGTCTTGGCAACCTGCCCCCGTTGAAGTACTATCTCTTATCGAGCGGCCTACCCAACCCGCAGTCCAACATGTACTGGACTCCTACATCCGGTACCCTGAAATTGCAAGGTTTGATATAATTCCCGTCGGGAGTTTCAGAAAAATTCAGGACTGGAGGGAATGGTGACCCCTAGGGGTGTCGCGGACAGAGCAAGTCGCACTCGCTGCCTGGGCCGGGCGGTGTCTTGGTTAAAAAGGGCTGTGTTGGCGTTGTTGTTGGTCGGGCGTGCGCGCTATTGCCCCGTTTGTGGCCATTCCGCCCGCAAGTTTCTGAGCTTTGGCTCCGTGCTCCGCAAAGAAGCCCAGTGCCCCTATTGTGACTCGTTGGAGCGGCATCGTCTGGTATGGCTCTACTTCCAGCATTTCACAGACCTGTTTGACGGTGGAGGCAAGCTCATGCTCCACGTTGCCCCCGAGCCCTGCCTGGAGAGACGGCTGAAGGAAAGACTGGGGGGGGGCTACCTCAGTGCCGATCTCCTGGACCCGCATGCCATGGTGAGGATGGATGTGACCGACATCCATTTTCCCGATGAACACTTCGACGTAGTCTACTGCAGCCATGTGCTGGAGCACGTGCCCGACGATCGCCGGGCTATGGCCGAGTTTTATCGGGTGTTGAAGAAGGACGGCTGGGCCATC
>CAZTNO010000106.1:0-8967 GCA_964614865.1 uncultured Clostridia bacterium | reverse complement strand
TGGTTCTCGCCCTGGCGCTTCTCGTTCTGCACCACGCCGCGCTGCTCGTCGAGCTTGGCCTGCGTGATGGCGCCGAGCAGGTGGCCCATCCGGTCCGAGTCCATCCACAGCGCGGTGTCGAGGGCCGGCGTGGGCACGTTCTGGAAGTAGTTCGTCCGGTCCTCGTTGGTCGTGCCGTTGAGGTCCGTGGCGCCGAGGCGGTCGAGCACCTTGAAGTAGTCGTCGTCGAAGTGCTCGCTGCCGTTGAACATCAGGTGTTCGAACAGGTGGGCAAAACCGGTGCGGCCCACTTTTTCGTTTTTGGAGCCGACGTGGTACCAGACGTTGAAGGCCACGATCGGCGCCTTGGCATCTTCGTGGACCAGCAGGGTGAGCCCGTTGGCCAGCACGAACTTCTGGTAGGGGATGTCGATTTGGTCGACCGGAATGGCCGCATGGGCACGGGCCGCAGCGAGCAAGGGGATCAGCATGATCAGTACGCTCCTCCACAGGGATTTTCGATTCACGGATTACCTCCTGGTTGCAAGACGGTTGGTACGCAGAGGAGCTCCACAAGGTTCCGGCCAGGAGCTGGCCCCCAAAGACGGCGCCCGGGAATCTCGCAATCGCCGGCCTGCCGGCGCAGGAATACCGCCGCCAGAAGGGGGGGAGCGGTATTCTTCAGTCAGCCAGCTCCATCCAGTTCAAAGCCAGCCGGAGCGCCTTCTCGTTGAGGGCGTGGTCGCCCGGGTAGGCCTGGGCCCGGGCATCGTAGCCCAGCGCGGTCAGGGTGGCGGCGATCTTTTCACCCGCTTCCGCCGGCACCAGCGGGTCGTCTTCCCCTCGCAGCGCCAGCACCCGCAAGGCCTTGCCCAGCGTTGCGTCCTGGCGGGAGATGACCGGGGCATCGTCGCCGATCTCGGGGAGCCTGCCGCCGACCGAAACCACCCCGCTGGCGAGGCCGGGGTGCTTGATCCCGGTCATCAGGGCATAGGCCGCGCCCTGGGAGTGGCCCAGCAGGAAGACGCGGGAGATCCGGTATCTACGGCGCAGTTCGTCCACGACCCCCGCAAGGTACTCCACGGTCAGGGGGTCGCCCATTTTCCATACGGCGCGGTCACGGCTGGCCACTTCCCAGGAAAACCCCGGGCGCCCCTCGGTGGCCGTCATGGGGTAGGCCCCTTCGGGGGCGGCGACGATCGCCTGCAGGGGGCCGGTTCTCGCCAGCGCCTCCATCATCGCCGCGGGGTTGCCGCCGTGACCGTGCAAGGCGACGATCAGTGGATAGTTGCGGCCCGGGACAAAGCCCTTGGGCAGGCGCACCCGGCAGGGCAGTAGTTTGCCCGAGGGAACCCAGATGGTCTCTCCCCGGTACTCGGCTGCCGTGGTTAGCTGGGCCAGCAGCCCGGCAAAGGGTTCCCGGGCGCGCACTTTATCCCAGTCGGGGTCGGCCAGGATGGGGCCGAAATCCCAGGGCCCCGTCTTCAGGGCCTGGACCAGGTAGCGGGCGGCGGCTTCGGGCTGTTCGAGGCGGGCATAGCAGCAGGCCAGGTTGTAGAACGACCGGCCGTCTCCGGCATGGCGGCGCACGATGTAGAGGTAAATGCGCGCGGCATCGAGAAGCTTGCCCTTGTTGGCGGCCTGTTCGGCCTGGATGCGCAGGGCGGGGAAGTCGATCTCCTCGGGGACCAGGCTGGCTTCGGCCAGCGGGTCGATGCGGCGCAACTCCCGGGGCAGGTCGCCAGCGGCGACAGCAATAGGCAGGAGGATCAGGCAGGCAAGCAGCGCCAGCGTGATTTTATGAGCCAGCCTGGACAGGCGGGTGAAGCGGAGACGCATGTTTCCTCCTTTGCGGCAGTAGATCCGGCAGAGAACATAGCGCACCCCGGCGGGTTTTGGCAAGGGGGGGGTGGATATTTCACCCCCTTTGGTCTAGACTCTCGGAGCCCGACATGGGGGTGTTCATGAAAGCGGGAAAACCCTTACCGCAACCCGATCAAGAGCAGGAGACCTTCTACGCGGCGGCCCAGCGCTCGAAACCCAGGGTTCTCCGGCAAGAGGCCCGCAAGGCCGGCAGCAACCCGGTGATCGACGGCCTGGTGGCCAGCGTGGGTGGTTTGCTGGCCGTGCTCAACGACAAGCGCCAGATCCTGGCGGTCAACGACGCCCTGCTCGCTATGGTCGGCCTGGAAGAAGCCAAAGAGCTGCTGGGGTTGCGTCCCGGCCAGGTGTTCGGCTGCGTCCACGCAGACGAGCTTCCCCACGGTTGCGGCACCACCGCTTTCTGTTCCACCTGCGGGGCGGCGGTGGCCATGGTCCTCTCCCAGGAGCTCGACATGCCGGTGGAGGAGCGTTGCGCCATGACCGTCCAGGCCGGCGAGCGGGTGACCGACCTGGTGCTGTCGGTCCGTTCCTGTCCGATCACCCTGGAGGGGCAGCGTTTGCTGATCCTGTTTCTGCAAGACATCACCCATCAGCAGAACCGGGCGGCTCTCGAGCGGATCTTTTTCCACGACCTGAGCAACCTCATGCAGGGGCTCGTCGGCACCAGCGAACTGCTGGCCAGCCATCCCGGCGAGCGGACCGAGGAGCGTTTGCAGAAGCTGCGCCGGCTCTCCTACCACCTCGCCCGCGAGGTCGCGGCCCAGAAGGGGCTGGCCGAAGGCGACCCCGGAAGCTTTCCCCCCTCCACCCAGTCGGTCCGGATCCCCCAGGTGTTCGGGGAGCTGCGAGAGGCTTTCGTGAACCACCCGGTAGCCCAGGATAAACGGTTGGCCCTCCCCGGCGATTTGCCAGACCTGGTGCTGGTGACCGATTCGACGCTGCTGTTGCGGGTGCTGGTGCACATGACCCGCAACGCCCTGGAGGCCACCCCCCCCGGCGGGGAGGCCCGGGTTTGGCTGGAGCAAGGGAACGGAACGATCTCTTTCTGTGCCTGGAACCGGGAGGTCATCTTGCCCGAGGTCGCCCGGCGGATCTTCCAGCGCAACTTCACCACCAAAAAAGAGCTCGGCCGGGGGCTCGGCACCTACTCCATGAAGCTGTTCGCCGAGCGTTTCCTCGGCGGCCAGGTGGCCTTCACCAGCCGGGAACCCGACGGCACGGTGTTTCAGGTCAGCCTGCCCGTTTGAGCCCGCCCCGCCCCCCGGTGTCAGCCATTCCCGCAGAACCGGAGCGGTGGGCGCTCCGTATACCCTCCCTAGCGAGGTGAACCCATGACCCGACCCGTTGCCGCCCTTTGCCTGGTACTGCTCGGTTTTTATCTGCTGCCCGCCGACGAGGGCATGCACCCGATCAACGCCCTGGAACGCCTGGATTTGCGAGCCAAGGGGCTCGATATCACCGCCCGGGACATCTTCAACCCCGAAGGCATCGGGCTGACCGACGCCATCGTCGATTTGGGCGGGGGCACCGGCTCGTTCGTCTCGGACCAAGGGCTGATCATCACCAACCACCACATCGCCTTTGCCGGGGTTCAGGCGGCCAGTTCCCCGGAACACGACTACGTGACCGACGGCTTCACCGCCAGCGACCGCTCGCAGGAGGTGCCGGCCCGGGGTTACGTCGCCCGCATCACCGAATCGGTGACCGATATCTCGCCCCGGGTGTTGGCCGCGGCGAAACCTTCGATGGATTACGCCACCCGCACGCGGGCTATCGAGCGCCGCATCAAGGAAATCGTCCTCGAGGCCGAAAAGCGCCACCCGGGCAAGCGGGCCGACGTGTCGGAGATGTTTCCGGGCAAGACCTATCTCCTCTTCCTCTCCACGCAGCTGCGCGATGTCCGGCTGGTCTACGTCCCCCCCCGGGGCATCGGCGATTTCGGCGGCGAAACCGACAACTGGGCCTGGCCGCGTCATGGCGGAGATTTCTCGTTTTTGCGGGCCTACACCGGCCCCGACGGCAAGCCGGCCGACCACCACCCTGGCAATGTCCCCTACCGCCCCCGCACCTACCTGAAGGTCGCGGCAAAAGGGGTGGCCGAGAACGATGCCATCTTCATCCCCGGCTACCCGGGACGCACCTACCGTCACTTCACCTCCCACTTCCTCGACTTCGAACAACGGCTGCGCATGCCGGTGCTGGCCGACCTGATGGGGTGGCAGATCGCCGAGATGGAGCGGATGTCGGCCCAGGATCCCGAGGTGGCCATCCGCCTTTCGGCCCGCATCAAGGGGCTGGCCAACGGGTTCAAAAACTACCGCAGCAAGCTCGTCGGCATGAAGCGGCTGGCCCTGGTCGCCGCTAAAAGCGAAGAGGAGCGCAAACTCGCCGCCTTTATCGCCGCCGACCCCCAGCGGCAGCAAAAGTACGGGCGCCTGTTCGCCGACAGCGAGGCCATCTACCGCGAGCAGGAGGCTCCCTTCGAGCGGGAGCTGGTTTTGGACCAGTTGCCCCGGGCGGCCACGCTGCTGTCGGTTGCCCTGACCGTGGTCGAGGCCGGCATCGAGCGGGCCAAAGGGGAGAGCGAGCGGGAAACCCCGTTCATGTCCCGCAACCTGGCCCAGACCCGGGAGCGGCTGCGCCTGGCCTTGAAGAACTTCCACAAGCCAGCGGACATCCTCTTCCTGCGGGAGATGCTGCTGCGCGGGAGTCGTCTGGAGGCCGGGCACCGCATTCCGGTTATCGACCAGCTGGTGGCCGGACTGGCCCCCGAAGCGGCGATCGATGCCTTCCTGGCCAAAGCCTATCAAGAAACCGGGCTGGCCGATCCCGCCGTCGCCCTGGCCCTGTTCGACGCCCCCCCCGCCGAAGTGGTCAGGAGCCCCGATCCGTTGCTTTCCTTCGCCCGCAAGTTGTACCCGACCCTGCTCGCCTTGCGCGAGGTTCGTAAAACCCGCAAGGGGAGACTCGACGAACTCTACTCGCGCTGGATCGAGGTGAAGGGAGAGCAGCTGAAAACCGGCTTCATCCCCGACGCCAACAGCACCCTGCGGGTGACCTTCGGCCGGATCAAAGGCTACTCCCCCCGTGACGGCGTCTTTTTCCATCCCCACACCACCTTGCGCGGACTGGTGGAAAAGGCCACCGGAAAATTCCCCTTTGCCGCTCCGGCGCGCCTGCTCGAGCTGGCCGCCCGGGGCGATTTCGCCCCCTATGCCCTGCCCGGGGGCGAGTTGCCGGTAGCCATGCTCTACGACGCCGACACCACCGGCGGCAACTCGGGCAGCCCGGTGCTCAACCGGCGCGGCGAACTGGTCGGGGTCAATTTCGACCGCACCGGCGAAGCCACGATCAACGATTACTGCTGGAGCGCCGATTACAGCCGCTCGATCGCCGTCGATATCCGCTATGTTCTATGGGTGGTCGGCCGCTTTGCCGGCAACGGGGCCCTGTTGAAAGAGCTGGGCGGATGAGCCGGGGGCAGGCCGGGGCCGGGCCCGGTTTGACTTCGGTTTGCCGGTTCGTTTAGAATCGGACCATGGTCGACCCGTCCTCGCCGCTTTCCCGCCGGTGCCGCCTCCCGATGCGGCTCGCATTGGTCGGCTGGTTGCTGGTGCTGGGCGGGGTTTTGGGGCTGGCGCAGACCCCATCTCCAGAACAGGGCGATTATCCGTTGCGCAACTTCCTGGCCCGCGAGTACGGGGCATTTTTCCAGAATTGGAGCGTAATCCAGGGGCCTCGCGGCCTGATCTACGTGGGCAACAGCTATGGCGTCCTCGAATACGACGGGGTCCGTTGGCGCCTGATCCGCACCGAGCGGGGGATGATGGTTTGCTCGCTGGCTGCCAGCGCCTCCGGCCGCATCTACGTGGGGGGGATCGGCGAATTCGGCTACCTGGCTCCCGACGCGGTGGGCGAGATGCGTTTCGTGTCCATGGCGGACCGGGTGGCGGCGGTGGATCGCCCCGTTTCCGAGATCTGGTCGATCGCCTTTCAGGGTGAGGCCGTCTTTTTTCAGGCCTACGGCCGGCTGATCCGCATCGAGAAAGAGAAAACCCGGGTCTGGAACCCGACCGGTCTCTTCTGGATGGTCACCTCGGTGGGCAACCGGATCTACGTCCAGGAATCGGGGCGGGGGCTGCTGGAACTCCGCGGCGACACCCTGGAGACGTTGCCGGGAGGGGACCGCTTCGCCGACGACCGGGTGCGGGTGGTGCTGCCCTGGGACGGGGGGGACGAACTCATCGCCACCCAGACCCAGGGGATATTCCTGCGAAACGACCGGGGCACCGCACCCTGGACCAGCGAGGTCGATTCGGTGCTGCGGGAGGCCCAGATCAACCACGTGTTGCCGCTGGCGGATGGCACCCTGGCCATCGCCACCCAGCAGGCGGGCTTGATCCATCTCTCCCGGGACGGCCGGCTGTTGTCCCGGGTGGGCAAAGAAGAAGGGCTCCCGATCGATGCGGTGAAGTGGCTGGCCCAGGACAGCCAGCAGGGGCTCTGGATGGCCCTGGGGCGCGGCATCAGCCGGGTGGAGATCCCCGCGCCGATCACCCGTTTCGATTACCGGCGCGGCCTTCCGGGCACGGTGATTTCGATTTTTCGGCACCGGGGCATTCTGTACGCCGGCACCGACCAGGGGTTGTTCTTCCTGGCCGACAATTCGGCCGGCAGGGCCCGCTTTTTTCGGGTGAAGGGGATCAATGGCTCGACCTGGAGTTACGTCCCCTGGGGCGAGGTCTTGCTGGCGGCCAACAACGACGGGCTGTATTCGGTTCGCGGTGACCAGTCGGTGCGGATCTGGAAGGGGAATTCGGGGCTCTACCACCTCCACCGGTCCGAGCAGCAACCCAACCGCCTCTTTCTCGGCCTGCAGAACGGACTCACCTCGCTGCTCTGGACTGGAAACCGTTGGCAGGAAGAGAAACCGGTCGTCGGCCTGTTGGTCCAGGTCCGTTCCATGGTGGAACTGGCCAACGGTGAGCTGTGGGTGGGCACCGGGGCCCAAGGGGTGGTGCGCATCCGCTTCCAGAACGGCCGTCATGGCCTCCCGCGCATCGATCGTTTTGGTTCCGAGCAGGGGCTCCACCCGGGGCCGTTCACCTATGTGCATCGGTTGTCGGTGGGGTTTCGGGTGTCCACCCAGGCCGGGTTCTACCGGTTCCGGCTCGACCAGGGGCGGTTCGAACCCGATCCGCTCTTTGCCGGCCTTTTCCCCGAGGGCCCCCGCTGGGTGTACGCCCCCACCGAAGACCGGGCGGGACGGATCTGGCTCCACAGCAGTGACAAGGGGCGTGGTATCAACGAGCCCGGGGCTCTGGTGCCCAATCCCGACGGCACCTATCGCTGGGAGGGGCGGGCGCGGGCCCGCATTGCCGGGGATTGGGTGGAGAGTATCCTTGCCGAAGCCGACGGCGTGGTCTGGTTCGGTACCTCGGAGGGGCTCGCCCGGCTCGATCCCGGGGTGGCGAAAACTCCCGATCCCTCGTTCCGGGCCTCGGTCCGCCGCTTGAGCGTGGGCGACCAGCGGCTGATCTTTGCCGGCACGCCGCTGCCCGGGTTCGTCGAACCACGCATCCCCTTTCGCGAGAACCGGATGCGCTTCGAGTTTGCCGCCGCCAGTTTCGATCAGGAGAGCCCCAACCAGTTCCAGTTTCTGCTGGAGGGGGCCGATCGGGAGTGGTCTTTCTGGACGGTCGAGGCCTTCCGGGATTATTCCAACCTGGACGACGGTCCGTACCGTTTCCGGGTCCGGGCGCGCAGCGGGTACGGCTTGATCTCGGCCGAAGACAGTTTCTCTTTCCGGGTGCTGCCGCCCTGGTACCGGACCTGGTGGGCCTGGGTGCTCTGGACCCTGGGCGGCCTGCTCGCCATCTACGGGATCATCCACTTGTACACCCTGAAGTTGCAACGTCAGAAGCGCAACCTCGAACAACTCGTCGCCCAGCGCACCCAGCAGCTGCACGAGGCCTCGCTGACCGACCCGTTGACCGGATTGCGCAACCGCCGTTTCATCCAGGAGGTGTTGCGGTCCGACATCCACGCGTTCATCGGCTTCAAGAACCACCTCCTTGGGTCGCGAAACCAGCGGTTGAGCCTGGCCGATCCCGCGGTATTCGGTCTGTTTTTGATCGACATCGACTTCTTCAAGACGGTAAACGACTCCTACGGCCACGATGCCGGCGATCAGGTGCTCAAGCAGTTCGCCCAGGTGGTGCAGAAATCGGTGCGCCAGGATGACGTGGTCATGCGGGTGGGGGGGGAAGAGTTTTTGGTGGTGTTGAAGAAGACCGCTCCCGAGTACCTGCCGGTGTTCGCCAACAAGGTCCGGCAACGGATCGCCGCCACCCCCTTTGACATCGGCAACGGCCAGATCCTGAACAAGACCTGTTCCATCGGGTATACCCGGTTTCCGCTGTACGAGCAGCAGCCCGACCGGCTCACCTTCGAACAGACCATCATGGTCGCCGACCTTGCCCTCTACCATGCCAAAGAGCACGGCCGCAACTGCTGCACCCAAATGGTGGCCGGCTCCGAAATGCCCAGTGGCGAAGAGGTGGTGCAGAAAACCGTGACTTCGCTGGAGTTTGCCCAAAAGCACGGTTTTTTGCGCCTCGCCGGAACGCTGAAGCCGGAAGACCGCAACGTGACGGGTTGACTCCGTTCCGAGGCCCCCCGCCCAAAAAGTGACCTCGGCCTCCCACCAAGCAGTGGATGAGGAGCAGGGTTGCGGCCGATTGGCACCGAGATCCCTTATCTGGTAGAATGGGGCCGCATTTTCGAGGACGGGAGGTCTTCATGAGTCGCCTGCTCACGTTGTCGCTACTGGCCGGGGTGGCCCTGGTTTCGGTTGTGTTCGCCGGCGAACCGCGACAATGGCAGTGGACCGTCGACGATGTGGTCGCCAGGGAAGAGGTCGCCGAGTGGCTGCTCTCTCCCAGTGGCGGGCGTCTCGCCTGGACCGTGGCCGCCTGGAAAGAAAAAGAGGGCACCCGCGTTCATCGCCTCTACTGGTGTGACCTGGCCTCGGCAGGCCCGGCGGTGCTGCTGACCGGCGGCGAGGAGCAGATCGATTCCCTGCGCTGGCTGCCGGGCGAACGC
>CAZTNO010000105.1:0-9016 GCA_964614865.1 uncultured Clostridia bacterium | reverse complement strand
GGCCCGCGTCGAGGTGTTGCGCCACGAGAAGCCCGACTCTCAGATCGTGATCACCGGGGGCGAACCGCTCGAGCAGGACCTCGGCGAACTGACCGCCGCCTTGGCGGCCTGGAAGGTCCCGCTGGCCATCGAAACCAACGGCATGCACTGCCAGGAGCTGCCCATCACCTGGTGGAGCGTTTCGCCCAAAGAGGCCTCGGGTTACCTGATCCACCCTGGCCTGCTCGGCAAGGTCTCGGAGATCAAGCTGGTGGTCACGCAGGCACTGCCCCTCGAGCGGGTGGCCGCCATCCGCTCGATCTCCCCCACCCTGCCCATCTTCCTGCAGCCGCAGTTCCCCGATCCCGAGGCCCTGCCGCGGGCCTGGGCCCTCTTCCAGAGCTGTCAGACCCTGCGCATCCCCCACGTCCGCCTCGGGTTCCAGCTGCACCGCCTGTACGGGGTCGA
This sequence comes from uncultured Clostridia bacterium, assembly GCA_964614865.1. Taxonomy (GTDB): domain Bacteria; phylum Acidobacteriota; class Aminicenantia; order UBA2199; family UBA2199; genus CAZTNO01. Next base: position 8,569 of record CAZTNO010000105.1, on the reverse strand, counting down.
ATAGGCCATATGGATTTCAATGAGCTGATCTTCGATGTCTATTGCTTGGCGGAGAAGATCCAAAAATGCGCCAACGATCTTTCAGGCCTGGAATTCGCCGATGAACGAGGGTACCTCGACGATGCCGAAGCGGACAGGCTTCGCGATACGGAGAGCACCCTGGGAAAGGCCCGGAAATTGGCGGAGTTTCGCCTCGAAACAATCCGGGAAAATCACTCCGCTTCCCTGGCCAAACACTTCGAGATGGTGATCGCGGAGCTGTCCATATACCGCAAGGGTCTTCAGAAAAAAAACGACGACAAACTGAAATTCGATCTGGAAATACTCGACGACCTGCTGGTCCATATCGGAGACGTCCAACGGGGCAAAACGCCAGAGTACTCGGTCTGGTGGGTGTTTTATTCGATCGCATCGACGCTGGGGAGAAGGGATGAATACCGGTTCTCGGGGAAAAACCCGGGCGCCCTCGTGCGACCGATCGCCCCCCGCTGTCCCGCCTGCTCTTTCCCCAACGACATCACCGGCAGCATCGACCTCTTCCTGCCGCCGACCGGGGAGAGGTTCGAAAGGGTCACCATCCTCGACGAGTACACCTGCGCCGGCTGCCGCCAGCGTTTCCAGGTGATGTTTCGCATCCACTTCCGTGAGCCGGTGGAATTCGAACTCGTCGATGTCGGGTTCCCGCCGGTGACTTTCACCTGGTAGCGAGGGTTTGCTTGCCGGGATGGGGGGGGCCCGGTGGTTCCGGCGCCCGCGGTATGGTAGAATCTGGCTGTCCGGGAGCGATCCGGCCAGCGAGGAACCATGAGCGACAGCAAATACGAGGCGGCGGGCGTTTCGATCGATCGCGGCAACGAGGCGGTCGAGCGCATCAAGGGGATGGTCAAGAAAATGGGCGTCAAGGAGATCGGCAAATTCGGCGGTTTCTTCCCCTTGCCCGGGGGGCTCCAGCAGCCGATCCTGGTCTCTTCTGCCGATGGCGTCGGCACCAAACTGAAAATCGCCTTCATGACCGGGGTGCATAACTCGGTCGGTCGCGATCTGGTCAACCACTGCGTCGACGACATCCTGGTCTACGGGGCGAAACCCCTCTTTTTCCTCGACTACATCGCCATGGGCAAGCTGGAGCCGGGTGTGGTCGAACAACTGGTCGGCGGCGTCCTCGACGGCTGCGTGAACAACGGCTTCGTCCTGCTCGGCGGTGAAACGGCCGAGATGCCCGGCTTCTACCAGCAGGGCGAATACGACGTGGCCGGCTTTATCGTCGGCCTGGTCGAGAAAGAGAAGGTGATCGACGGCAGCCACATCGTCCCCGGCGACCTGATGATCGGATTGCCCTCGCTGGGGCTACACACCAACGGCTATTCGCTGGCTCGCCACATCGTCTTTGAGAAACTGAAACGGAAGCACTCCGACCACATCGAGGAGCTCGGCATGACGGTCGGCGAGGCGCTACTCGCCCCCCACCGTTCCTATCTGGCCCCGGTGACCCCGCTGCTCGACCGCAACCTGATCAAGGGGATGGCCCACATCACCGGCGGCGGCCTGCTGGAAAACGTACCCCGGGTTTTGCCCGAGCACATCTCGGTCACGATGGAGAAGAGCTGGCCGACTCCCCCGCTGTTCGAATGGCTGTGCCGCGAGGGGGGGGTGAGCGAACGGGAGTCGTTCCGGGTGTTCAACATGGGCATCGGCATGGTGCTGTTCATCGCCCGCGAGAACCTGTCGGCGGTCGACGAGATCCTGCGCGACCTCGGCGAAGCCAACTACCTGATCGGCCAGGCGGTCGCCGCCGGCAACGGGGAGCGGGTGATTATCCGCTCCTGACCGGTCGGTTTCCTTTCCTCGCAAGTTCCTGCCCGGAAAATTCTTTTCACCGGTTCAGGACCAGGCGATCGATCTCGGCTCCTTTCTCGTCATAAGCATGGACTCGCAAGGTCGCCGGACCGACATCGAAAATCGCATAACAGTTGGTTTTGAGGGATACCTGAACATAGCCGCCGACGGGACCGGGAGCGTACAGCTCGGCCCCTGCGGCGCCGATGATCAGGTGGGTGATAGCGTTCACCAGGTTGCGCTGGTAGAAATGGTCGTGGCCGCAGACCACCAGATCGACCTGGTTGGGCTCGAATACCTGGCGAGTCAGGGCAATCATGGTCGAATTCTCGCCATGCCCTCCAGAGGCGTAGGCCGGTGCGTGGCAAGTGACGATCTTCCAGGGCTTGCGGGTGGCCGCCAGGTCAGCGGCGACGAAATTCCACTGGGGCGAGCCCGGCCCATAGCCTCCAGGATCCTGGTAGTTCATCACCACCACATGCAGGTCACCGTAATCGAATGAATAGTACCCCTGGTTACCCGAAACAGAATCGGGGCCCTGCGTGAAAGCCTTGGTGTTGGCCTCCCATTTTTCATGGTTGCCGGTGGCGTTGAAGAAGGGGATACCAGCAGCCAGAGCGAGCTGGTTGGGGCGGAAGAATTCACTCTTGTAGCTTTCGTAGGAGCTGCCATTGACGCACAAATCCCCTCCGTAAAGCGAGAAATGGGGAGCGGCTGCCAGGATCCGGCTGGCGATGGCGTCGTGGACAGCCGTATTGGTACGGCAATCGGCCAGCCATGCGAAGCGAAAATGGGTGCCGGGACCGGCAGCCGTTTGGAAGGAAGAGTGAAAGGACTCCAGTCGGTAATGATAGACCGTTCCCGGAGCCAGGCCGGTCAGGAAAATGCGATGAACAAACGTTCCCCCGTTGGTCGGCAGGGTGCTCGCCGTGCTCGCCAACCGCCCGTATTTCTCGCTAGTCCCCAGTACAGCCACCAGCGGGGAGGGGTCCGGCGTTTCGGCCAGCACGCACACACTGCTCGCAGTGACGGCCTGCAGGTAGGCCATCTTGACCTTGGCGGCGTCCGCGGTTCCCTGGACATCAAAGGTGGTTGGATTGTCGTCGAGGTCGTTGCTGAAAATCGACACCGAGGCCGACTTGGTTCCCGCACTGGTTGGGGTAAAACTCAAAGTGAAGGTGGTGTCCCCCCCAGGCGGCACGACGATCGGGGCGAAAGTCGAATGGAATTCGGCCGCATCGCCCCCACCCAACGACAGTGTGCTTACGGTCAACAATCCCGGACCGGTGTTTTTGATGGTGAAAGGGAGTGCGTAACTGGTGGTGCCGACGGCGAATCTACCGAAAGAGAAGCTGCCGGATCCATTGGGCAGGGGAGTGCCCTCCTGGTGGACTGCGATGCCGGGGTTGCTTTTTTGCGGTTCGTCACCCGAGGAGCAGGCAAAGAGCAGGAACAGGAGGGGGCAAACGATCGAAACGATTTTGGAAAAAGGGAATCTCATGGTTTCCTCTGGAAGGGCGCGGGCAAACCGAAGTGATCGTAGCCCGATGGCTCGATGGGTCGGACTTTGCCGCCACAACGAAGCCTCAGCCCCTTGCGGGCGGTGATTCTCCCCACCGGGAACAGGTCGATGCCGGCGGCAAGTAAAGCGGCTTCCTCTTCGGGGGGGTAGGTGATGATCAGGACGAAGTCCTCGCCGCCGCCCAGCACAAGCCGCTCGGCGTCGAGCCCCAACTGGCGGCTGGTGGTCCGCAGCGACGGACGCACCGGCAGGGACTCTCCCTCGATTTCGGCCCCCACCCCCGAGGCCTTGCAGATCCTCGACAAATCGAGCGAAAAGCCGTCCGAGACATCGATCATGGCCGTGGCGTGGCGGGCGGCGGCGAGTCCCGCGGCCAGCGCCGGTTCGACCCGGCGATGGCGGTCGACCCGGGCTCCCCGCCGCTGGCCCCGCATCAGCAGCGCCAGCCCCAGCGCCGAGTCGCCCAGAAAACCGGTCACCGCCACCCGGTCGCCCGGACGGGCGCCGGAACGCAGCACCGGCCGGTCGCACCGGCCGGTCACGGTGAACGAGATCACCAGTTGCTCGGACCGCGAGTAGTCCCCTCCGGCCAGCAACACCTTCCATCGCCGGCAAGCGGCAGAGAGCCCCGAAAAAAAACGGTCCAGGGCGACATCGCCGAGGCGAACCGGCCAGCCCAGGGCCAGGTAGGCGTGCTCGGGGATCCCCCCCATGGCCGCGATATCCGACAGGTTCACCGCCAGGGCTCGCCGGGCGAGCAGCCCCGGGGGGTACCAGTCGGTGACGAAATCGACCCCCTCGACCAGCAGGTCGGTGGTGACCAGGGTGTAGCCGCCCCCGCCCCGGGGGATCACCGAGGTGTCGTCGCCGATCCCCACCCCCCCGGGGAAGGGGAAGCGCCGCCGCAAGCTGGCGACAAACCTGGCTTCGTCCATCTTACGAGAATATCTTTTCCAGCAAGGCCCGGTCGACCGCCTCGGTGATCTCGCGCACGTAGACGAACTCGATGTCGCGAACGTGCTCGTCTTTGAGTTCGGCGATGTCCTTGCGGTTCTTGTCGGGCAACACGATGGTGCGGATGTTGGCGCGACGGGCGGCCAGCACCTTCTCTTTGACCCCGCCGACGGGGAGCACCTTGCCGCGCAGGGTGATCTCGCCGGTCATGGCCACCTCGCGGCTGACCGCGATGCCGGTGAAGGCCGACAGCAGGGCGGTGGCCAGGGTCACTCCGGCCGAAGGGCCGTCCTTGGGGATCCCCCCTTCGGGGATGTGGATGTGGATGTCGGTCTTCTCGAACCGCTTGGGTTCGATCTTGAGCCGTTCGGCCTGGGCCTTCAGGAAGGTCAGGGCGGCCGCCGCCGACTCCTTCATCACCTCGCCCAGCTGACCGGTCAGGATCAGCGTCCCCTTGCCCGGCAGCAGCTTGACCTCGATGAACAGGATATCGCCGCCAAACGGGGTCCAGGCCATGCCGGTGGAGACCCCGACCGAGTCCTCGTCGAGCAGCTGGTCGCGGAACAGCTTGGGAGCACCGGCGTACTTTTCCAGGTTGCGGCCGGTGATCTTGAAGAGCTTGCGCTCCCCCTTGGCCACCTGGTGGGCGACCTTGCGGCAGATGCCGCCGATCTCCCGTTCCAGGTTGCGCACCCCCGCCTCCCGGGTGTAGAGGGCGATCAGGTTGCGCAGCGCTCCGGGAGTGAACTCGATCAGCTTGCGAGACAGGCCATTGGCCTCGATCTGCCGCGGCAACAGGTGGCGCCTGGCGATCTCGATCTTCTCCTCCTCGGTGTAGCCGTGGATCTCGATCACCTCCATGCGGTCGCGGAAGGCCGGCTGGATGGGTTCGAGCAGGTTGGCGGTGGTGATGAAAAGCACCTTGGACAGATCGAAGGGGACCCCCAGGTAGTGGTCGACAAACGAATTGTTCTGCTCGGGATCGAGCACCTCGAGCAGGGCGCTGGAGGGGTCGCCGCGGAAATCCATGCCGATCTTGTCGACCTCGTCCATCATGAACACCGGGTTGTTGGCCCCGGCGTTCTTGAGTTCCTGGATGATCTTGCCCGGCAACGCCCCGACGTAGGTGCGCCGATGGCCACGGATCTCGGCCTCGTCGCGGACTCCGCCCAGCGAAATGCGCACGAACTTCTTGCCCAGGGCGCGGGCGATCGAACGGCCCAGCGAGGTCTTGCCGACCCCCGGAGGCCCCACGAAGCACAGGATCGGGCCGTGGGTCTTGGCGGTGAGCTTGCGCACGCTCAGGTATTCGAGGATCCGCTCCTTGACCTTCTCCAACCCGAAGTGGTCCTGGTCGAGCACCTTTCCCGCTCGCTTCAGATTAAGGCTGTCCCGGGTGGACTGGCCCCAGGGAAGGTCGAACATCCAGTCGAGGTAGGTGCGGATCACCGAACTTTCGGCCGATTCGGGGTGCATCTTGCGCAGGCGGTCGATGTTTTTGTCCACCTCTTTGCGGGCCGCTTCGGGCATGGCGGTCTCGGCCAGTTTTTTCTGATAGGTGGCCACCTCCTCGGCGTTCTCGTTATCGTCGCCGAGTTCCTTGCGGATCGCCTTCAACTGCTGCCGCAAAAAGTACTCGCGCTGGTTTTTGTCCATCTCGCCCTGCGCCTTGAGGTTGATCTGGTTTTGCAGGTTGAGCATCTCCAGTTCGTAGTTCAGGAGTTCGTGGACCTTGTGCAGCCGCAGCACCGGGTCGCCTTCCTCGAGGATCCCCTGGGAATCGGGAATCTTCAGGTCGAGGTTGGAGGCGATGATGTCGGCGAGCTTGCCCGGATCCTCGATGTTTTCCGAAATCACGAAGATCTCGTTGGGGATCTGCTTGCCCAGTTTGCCGAGCTGCTCGAACTTCTGGCGGACGTTCTTGAGCAGGGCCGTCTCCTCCATCGACAGTTTGTCGGGTTCGCGATCGGTGACCACCTCGAGCTGGGCCTGCAAGACCTTTCCCCGGTCTTCGAGCGAGCGCACCTTGACCCGCGACACCCCTTGCACCAGCACCCGCATCCGGCCATCGGGAAGCTTGAGCATGCGCACGATCAGGGCCACGGTACCGTACTGGTAGAGTTGATTCTCCTGGGGATCCTCGATTCCCGGGTCCTTCTGGGTCAGCAGCAGGATCATGCGGTTGGAGTTCAGGGCCCCATCGACCGCCTTCTTGGATTTGGCCCGCCCCACGTACAGGGGCACGATCATGTAGGGAAAAACCACGATGTCGCGCAGCACCAGCACCGGCAACGACTCGGGGATCGGTACTTTTTCCTCGCCCTCCTTCTCCTCGGGAGAGGGGGTCTCTTCCTGGATTTCATCAGCCATGAGGCACCTCGCTATTTGATTTCCACCGAGATCCGCTGGGGATTCCGCTTGGGGATGTCGATGAGGAGCACCCCATTCTCCATGCGGGACTCGATCCGGCTCGTGTCCACCGGAATGTCGATGACGATTTTCTTGTAGAAACTGCCGAACTCGCGCTCGAACAGGTAGTAGGTCAACTTGTGGTTTTCCAGCCGGGACTGGGGTTTGACCCCCTTCACGACCAGATCCTGGTTGCTCTGCAAGGTGATGGTGATGTCTTCCTTGGCCACCCCCGGCAGCTCCATCTCCACCAGCAGGGAAGTTTCGGTCTCGATGATGTTGGTTGCGGGTTTCCAGTCGATATGGGTGCTGATCCCGGAGGGGTAATTCTTGCTGATCTCCACCTCAAAGAACGGGTAGTTTTTTTTCCCCATGCTCTTCCTCCTTGCGCAGCAGGCCATGCAACTCGGTCAAAAACTCCTGCAGGCTCTTGAACTCGAGGTAAACCGAAGCGAACCGGACGTAGGCCACCTTGTCGAGGACTTTGAGCCGGTCCATGATGAGTTCGCCGATCTTGCGCGTGCTCACCTCGCGATCGGAACTGGCGACGAATTCCTCGATCTGCAGCGCCACTCCCTCGATCAACTTGGCCGCCACGGGGCGCTTCTCCACCGCGCGGTAGAGCCCCTTGCGAATCTTGTCGGGGCTGAACAACTCCCGGCGGCCGTCCTTTTTCACCACCATCAGCGGGATCTCTTCGATCCGTTCGTAGGTCGTGAACCGCTTGCCGCAGGCAAGGCACTCGCGCCGGCGACGGATGTAGCCCCCCTCACGGCTCTCGCGGGTTTCGATCACCTTGTCTTCGATCTGGCCACAGGTAGGGCAATTCACTTGGCTTTCCCCATCTTGCGCAGCCCGCCCAGGGTGAGGCCTTCTCTCCCCAGCGCCCACAACCCCAGGACCACCGGCACGACCACGATCATGAAGTGGACCAGCAGGGTGTACGCCACCGCCGTTCCTTCGGCCACCCCGAACAGGACCACCAGGGCGTAGCGGGAGGCGACATCGAGCGATCCGGCCATCCCCGGGGTCGGCACCGCCGCCGACACGAACAGGATGCCGAAATAGGCGAAGGTGCCAGGCAGCGAGACAGCCCGCAGGCTGGGATCGGCAAAGCCGCGCATCAACACCCAGAAGAAGGGGACGGCGTAGATCCACATCCCCATCGAGAGGACAAACACCCAGAGCAGGCGGCGCCAGCCCAGGCCGACGTGCATGCCACCCAAAAACTGGCGAAAAATCCGGGTGCCCTGCTCGCGGAAACGTTTCGGCAGCCAGCGGGAAAAAACCACGGTAAACCTTTCCAGCAGGGCGCTGCCCCGGGAGCCGTTGAGGGCCACCAGCAGGGCCATGAACAGGACGATCAGCGGCAAGGCGATCAGCACCAGGCGGCGCATGGTCAGCAGCGGGGCGGTCGGTGGCAGGGGGAAGAGGAGGATGGCCAGGAGGAACAGCAGAAAAACGGCCAGCACGTCGAACAGACGCTCGATCACCACCGAGCCCAGGGCGGCGGATCGGGATATCCCCTCTTTCTCGGCCAGGATCAGGGGGCGGACCACTTCGCCGATCCGCCCGGGCAACAGATACGAGATCATGAAACCGATCACGGTAGCCGAAAACAGCGAATGGAAGGGGATCGACTCTTTCTGGGAGCGCAGCAACACCCCCCAGCGCCAGGCTCGGATCGCGTACTGGGGCACCACCGACAGGGCGTACAACAGCGGAAGCCACCAGGGAATGGCGCCCAGCACCGCCACGGTGGCCCCCAGGTCCACGTTGCGAAAAAACAGAAAGAGAAGCAACAGAGTGATCAGGGCAATCAACAGGGGTTTACAGAGTTTCATGGCA
>CAZTNO010000104.1:0-9059 GCA_964614865.1 uncultured Clostridia bacterium | reverse complement strand
CCGGGGGTTTCCGGGTTTCGGAGTGGCTGGGGTTGCTGCTTTCGTTGCTCTTGTTTTTGGGGATGATCAAGATCCGCCCCATGCTCCAGGGGCGGGCGCGGGCCGAAGAGCAACTCAAACTCAGCGAGAAACGCTACCGGCTGGTTTCCCAGGTGAGTTCGGACTACCTGTTTTCTTCGCGGTTCGCTGCCGACGGCACCTTGCGGCTCGACTGGGTTGCGGGCGCGTTCGAGCGCATCACCGGCTATTCCTTTGCCGAGTACGTCGATCGCGGCGGCTGGCTGGCGGCCCTCCACCCCGACGATCGTGAAACCGATGCCCGGGATATGGTGAAACTGAAAAACAACGAGAGCCTGACCACCGAGGTCCGTACCATCCGAAAAGACGGCGAGGTCCGCTGGAACCGGGTGCGTGCCCTGCCCGAGTGGGATCCCCAACAACAGCGTTTGACGGGTATCTTTGGCGGGGTGGAGGACATCACCGATCGCAAGCTTGCCGACGAGGCCCTGCGCATGAGCGAGCAGCGTTTTCGCGAGTTGTTCGAGAAAAACCCCGCCCCGATGCTGATCTACGAGCGGGGCGCACTGCGGCTGCTGGCCGTCAACGATGCCTTCCTGTCCCACTACGGGTATTCCCGGGAAGAGGCGCTGACGCTGGTTTTGCTCGACCTCTACCCCGAAGAGCAACGGGAGCCGATCCGCAAGCTGGCCGCCGGTCTGCAAGGGTACGCCGACGTGGGCCAGTGGACCCATCTGCGCAAAAACGGGTCGCCGATTCCCATCACGGCCCGATCCAACGACCTGGTCCTGGCGGGCAAGCCGGCCCGGGTGGCGGTGATCACCGACCTCACCCAGATCATGGAGGCGGAACGCAAGATGGTCGAGGAGCACGACCGGTTGGTCGACGTGCTGGAGAGCATGAACGACGCCTTCGTCTCGCTCGACGCCAACTGGTGCTACACCTACATGAACGTCCATGCCGGAGCGATTTTCAACCGCGATCCCAAAGCGATGATCGGCCGTCACATCTGGACCGAATTTCCCGAAGGGGTGGGCCAGCCGTTCCACCGAAACTACGAGCGGGCGCTCCGCGAGCAAGTGATCATCAGCATGGAGGATTATTACCCGCCCCTCGATCGCTGGTTCGAGAACCGCATCTACCCCTCCCGGGAAGGGCTGGCGATCTTCTTCACCGATGTCACCGAGCGCAAGAAGACCGCCCTCGAACTGGAACGCCGCCAACTCGAGGTGCAGTCGATCCTCGACGCTTCCACCGATTGGGTGTTCCTCCTCGACTCCCAGGGAACGGTGCTCGCATGCAACGACAGGGTGGTGCAAAAAGCTGGAATACCCCGCCCCGAATTGATCGGCAAACCCATCGCCGAGGTCATGCCGGAGGGTAAAATTCAATCGCGGCTCGAGCGGGTACGGCAGGTGATCGCTTCGGGCCAGAGGGTCCGCTTCGTGGACGCCGAGGAAAACTCCTGGTACGAACACGCCATCGAGCCGATCGTGGACGCCGAGGGCGAGATCAGCAAGGTGGCCCTCTTTTCCCGGGACATCACCGAGCAGCGGCAGGCCGAGCAACTGATCCTCACCCTCAACCAGACCCTCGAGGATCGGGTCGCCGAACGGACCCGCCAACTCGAGGCCTCCAACCAAGAACTCGAGGCCTTTTTCTACTCGGTGTCCCACGATTTGCGCGCCCCGTTGCGGGCCATCGACGGCTTCTCGCGCATCGTCCAGGAAGACTACGGCCCGAAACTCGACGAGGAAGGGCAGCGCTTGCTCGGCGTGATCCGGGCCAACAGCCAGCGCATGGGGCAGCTGATCGACGATCTGCTCTCCTACTCCCGGGTGGGGCGACACGAATTGCTGATGCGCCCGGTAGACATGGAAAACCTGTTTCGTTCGGCCTACCACGAGGTGACGGCAGAGGCCGAACGGCGGACGATCGACTTCCGGGTGGGGGAGATGCCCCCCGCCTGGGGCGATGCGGTTCTGCTCCGGCAGGTGGTGATCAACCTGCTCGAAAATGCCGTGAAGTTCACCCGCCAGGCCCCCAGCCGGCAAATCGAGGTCGGGGGCCGAAAACTCGACCAGCGGGTAGAGTATTTTGTGGCCGACAACGGGGTGGGTTTCGACATGGCCTACGTGGACAAGATCTTTGGCGTGTTCCAGCGGCTTCACAGGCAAGAGGAATTTCCCGGCACCGGAGTGGGGCTCGCCGTGGTGCAGCGCATCGTGGATCGCCACGGGGGGAGCTCGACTGCCGAAGGGGCGGTGGGCGCCGGGGCCCGCTTCGCTTTCACCTTGCCCGCCGTCCCGGTGACCGAGACCCCGCCTGCCAAGACCGAACCAAGGAGTGAACGATGACCCTGCCGCAACAGATCGATATCCTGCTGGTGGAAGACAATGCCGCCGATGTCGAGTTGACCCTGAGGGCCCTGAAAAAGCACCAGATCGCCAACCCGGTGCACGTGGTGACCGACGGGGCCGAGGCCCTCGAATTTCTGTTCGCGACCGGGGCGTACGAGGGGCGGAATGCCTTTTCCCCGCTCAAACTGGTGATGCTCGATCTCAAGCTCCCCAAGGTCAGCGGCATCGAGGTGCTGCGTCGAATCAAAAGCCACGAGTCGACCCGCAGCATCCCGGTGGTGGTCCTCACCTCTTCGCGCGAGGAGCCCGACATCCAGCAGTGCTACAAGCTCGGGGTCAACAGCTACATCGTCAAACCGGTCGACTTCAACTCGTTTCTGGACGCCATCGCCCAGGTCGGGCTCTATTGGCTGATGATCAACGAACCCCCCTTGCAGGGCGGGGAGACCCGCTGATGACAGCCCTGTACATCTTGCTGGTCGAGGATATGCCCGGCGACGCCGAACTGGCCCGGCGCCAGATCGACCGGCTCGGCTTTTCGGTCGAACTGGTCGTGGTCGACCAGCGGGGCACGTTTGCCGAGGAGTTGGCCCGGCGGGAACCCGACCTGATCGTGTCCGATTACTCACTCCCCTCCTTTTCCGGCATGGAAGCGCTGGCTCTGGCCCGGGAACGCTACCCGCTGGTGCCGTTTGTCATTTTGACCGGTTCGATCAACGAAGAGGTTGCGGTCGATTGCATGAAGGCGGGCGCCGACGACTACGTGCTCAAGGAAAACATCCAGCGGCTCGGAGCCGCGGTGCAAACCGCCCTGCGGAACGGCTCGCTGCGCCGGGAAAAAGCGGTGGCCGAGGAAAACCTGCGCCTGGCGCTGGTCGAGAAAGAGACCCTGCTCAATGAGATTCACCACCGGGTGCGCAACAACTTGCAGGTGGTCTCGGGGCTGCTGACCATGCAGGCCCGGGAGCGGGAGGATCCCCACTTCCGCCAGGCCGTGTCCGAGAGTCAGAACCGCATCATGGCCATGGCCCGGGTCCACGAAAAACTGTACCAGTCGCGCAGCCTGTCCCACGTGACCTTCGACCTCTATCTGGGCGACCTGGCTCGCCATCTGCTGACGGTGTATCAGACGGGGGGAGGGCCGATCTTGCTCGGCGAACAGCTGGAACCCATGCTGCTGCCGATGAACCAGGCCATGCCGCTGGCCTTGATGGCCAACGAGATGCTCGCCCACCTGCTCAAAGTCTCTTTCCCCGGCAAGGAAAACGGCACCCTGCGCATCGCCCTGTCCACCCAGCCGGGCCCCCCGCCACGCGGGCGGTTGGAGATCGTCGGCGAGGGAGGCGACCCCCTCGTTTCGGGTTCTGAGGAATCTTCGGTGGGGCTCTCGCTGGTGCGTTTGCTGACGGGCCAGATCCACGCCCGCTTCGAGACCCGGAGCGGCCCTCAGCCGGGGTTTCTGGTCGAGTTCTCGCTGGATCCGGTCTCCCGTCCGACCTGACCGATCAGGAGCTCGGCCAGCCATTCGATCGCTGCGGGGTCCCGTGAAAACCCGGCTATCGCCCGGCGAATCTGCCGGTGTCCGAGGTTGACCCCCAGCTGGTTTCGATCCCGCAACGGCCAGACCGCCCCTCCCCACCGGGTGCGCACGGCAACGACCGTTGTCGGGATTCGGGTCGAGCCGCGGCCCGCAAGCTCCCGTTCCAGGGCAGTCAGAAAGGCTCTTTCCTTTACAGAACACGATTCCCGGGAGTGCCCCCGGGCCCAAGGATTGCCTGGCGCAGGCAAGAGGTCCCGCAGCCATCGTTGCCACCGGTTCGGGACCCGGGCGGGGGGAGGTATTTGCCCCTGGCGGACCGGCAGGCGGGCCCCGGCGAGCAGGAAATCGAGCTGCCGCGGGTCGAGTTGAAGCCCGATGCGTTTTCCCGCTAGTCGGGATTCTTTTTCACCCTGGTGCGGGAGGGCGACGAGTTCGTGATCGCGGGCCAGTTCTCGCAGTTCGACCAGTGAGTACCGGCGGGGGGAACCCGCCTCGGCATAGAGCGGCAGAGAACTCAACAGGGAAAGATCGCCGCTGGCCCGGTGGCGGTGGATCAGTACCTGCTCCAGGCGGCGCCGAATGGGCTCGGAGTAGCCCGAAAAGCCCTCGCAAAGGGCCTGGAAAAACTCGCCGGCAGCAGCCGCCAGTTGGGTCAACGCCCCGGGATCGAGGGGGTAGTCCCGTTCCAGGCGGGCGTCGCACAGAAATCCGTCGAGTGCCGGCAAAATGATCCGGCTCCAGGGGATGCCGCCGTCGGTGAGTTCCACCCGACAGGAGTCGCCGCTGCCGGCCAGCGAAAAGAGCCCGTGACGGCAAACGTTGCCGGAACCGATCTCCTGGGTGATCAGGGCACCCGCCGGTTCGGGCCGGGCAACCCAGGTTTCCCCGTCCACCCGCAACCAGACCTCCCGGTTGCCCCAGCAATTGCCAAGCAGTTCCCGTTCCGGCAAACCCCAGCGGGGGTGGCGTTCGATGGCTAGCGAGGTCCCCTGACGGGGGGGGATGGGGAGGAGGCGCGGTTGGTTGTTTTCGTAGCGCAGGCGGGCCGGCCCGGCCGCCCCCCCGTCGTCGAGGGTGAACCGCACCGGGGGGTGGGCAAACACCCCCAACAGGCCGATGCCCAAAGTTCCGTGCAGCCTGGCCAGCGCCTGCTCGCGATCGAGCAGCGGCTGGCGGGGATCGGTCAGGATGACCAGGGCCTGCCATTCGGCGGCCGCCAGCCCGCGGCCGTTGTCGACCACCCGAAGCGAGTCGCCCCGGGTATCGACCTCGATGGTGGTCGCTTTCCGTCGCAAGGCCAGGCGTACCCACTCGACCAGCTGGTACGCCGGCGAGGGGTGGGAGTGGCGGGCCATCTTGTCGATCTGCGCTGCCAGGTCGAGCGAAAAGAGATCGTGGATCACCCCGGTTCCTCCTCCAGCATGGCGAGCAGAACGGGGGCCAGCGAGGGGAAGGCCTCGGCGAGCAACGGCTGGGTCTGCCAGAGTTCCCGCAACAGCCGGTAGCAGGCGAGGGAAAGGTTCTGTGGCAGAACCGTCAGCAGGTCCTGCCAGCGTTCGTCTCCCCGGGCAAGCAGCACGATGCGTCCCCGGTGCGCAGATCGGCGGGACCCAAGGAAGGTCAAATCGAGATAGCGGCTCCGTTCGGCAGATGACCACGAGCCCCAGGCCAGGTGCGGCCAATCTGTCCCGGCCTGGCGCAGCCGCCGGTTGGCTTCGCGGCAGAGTTTCTCCAGGGCAGGAGATTCGTTTAAAATCGGCTCCCTGCCCAGCAGATCGTCGAGGATCAGCACCCCGGGGAGGAGGGGGATCAGCTTCTGTCTTCTGGAGTCGCCGGCGGCCAGCACCGGCAGGCGGGGGCGGGAAAGGGCCAGATGGGCGAGCTGATCGCCGCTGCCGGCCACCAGCATCCCCCGTTTGCCCAGCCGCAACGCTTTGGCAAGCGACATGGCGGGCCCCCCCAGGGTGGGGAGGAGGGGAAAGCCTAGCAGGGTGGAATTCTCTTTCCAGGCCTGGCGCTGTTGCAGTACACCGCGGATCAGTTCGATGAATTCGGGCTCGCCGCCGTCGTTTCGGGCCTCCTCTGCGGGGGGGGCAAAGCGGGGGCGCCTGCGGAAATGGAGCCAGGTGGCCAGCGCCACCCCCAGCACGACCGCCACCCCCCAGAGTCGAGCCGTTGGCAGGAGGGGGGAAACGGGAGATTGGCGCGGCGAAAGGGGGGTGGGGGCGACGGCCTGGCTGCCCGGGGTGGCGTCGAGCGGCTGCCAGCCCCGGGGGGTGCGGAATTCGGCCCAGGCGTGAAAAGTATCCGCCGCCCTGCCATCCCGGCCGCGAAACCCGATGGCCAGCCGGGCTTCCAGGCCGGTTTCTGCCAGGGCCAGGGCCAGCACTCCATTGATCACATCACAGTCGCCCCGACCGAGGGTCAGGACCCGCTCCAGAAAGGGGCGCCGATCGTCAACCGGCCTGGCTTGGGCTGTGGCATCGTAGCGCAGGAGGCCGGCCGTCCAACTCCGCAACGCTTCGGGGCGGATCTCGGGTGGCAGTCGGCCGATCTCTACGAGTTGGCTGGACCAGGGCTCCGGCCAGCGCACCGCCGGGCGAGCTGCCGGCGGGAGGGGGGGCGCCTCTCCGGGCAGGCAGTCGTATCCGAGCTGGCCCGGGCCGGGAATCGTCACCGACCAGGCCCCGTCGTCACCGAATCGCAGCGGCGAGGCGACCCGCAGGTGATCGAGGGTGATACTGTTCGGGTCGACGACCATGGCCGGCGGGCAGGGGAGGAGGATGGTCCCCCCTCGGGAGAGGGACAGACTCGCCCGCAAGGGGGGGGACGAGGCCGCCGGGGGCTGAACTTGCCTTTGACCGGGAGCGGGTGGGCTGCTGGTCCAGCCCCGCTGGAGGTCGTAGCGGGCCACGAACAGGCGAAACCAGGTGGAGTGCGCTGGCTGGTAGCGAAATTCCACCGGCGGGGCGGCCTCGCCCTCGTGGCCGGCTCCTCGGTAGTCCACCCGGGCCGCGGGGGAAAGGGGCGAGCCCCAAGGAGCTGCCAGGGGGCGCAGGTTGGCGAGGATCGTTGCCCCCCCCCAGCCCAGCAGGGCGATCAGCACCCCGCCGATCACCCCCCGCAGCCACGCTGACCGAAAAGACCCGAACGGGCCGAGCTTATGGCGGGTCCCCCGCTCGTCCGCAGATCGACTGAGCAGCGTCTCCAGCAGCCGCCGGCGGGCGATGCGGGCCACCCGCAGCATCTGTCTCCGGGCCGCGGTGTCGATCAAGGCTTTCCGGGAATAGGTGACCTCGAGGTGGTCGCCATCGATCAGGAACACCGGCGCCAGCCCCTGGCCCGAAAGATCCGATGGGGAGGCCGGGGCGGGGCGGGGTTCGAATTCGTCCAGGGTGCGGCCGGCAAACACCGGCAGCCCCCTGGCCAGGAGGGTCACCGCAGGTTCCGGGGCCAGCCCCACCACGCCGCGAATGCCGGGAGCGGAAAAGGGTTGGCTGAAATACCCGGGCAGGGCGAGGGGGCGATGGATCTGCCGGCCGTGAAAGGTCACCGGGAGGGGGCGTGGCCTGCGTCCGGCGGTGCGCAGGTGGCCGCAGATGCGATCGAGCCCCAGCCCCACCTGGTGGCGAAAGGCCGATGGATCGTCTTTAAGGCCGTGGCGGGAAAGGGTGATCCGGGTGCCCCGGCGGTTCAGCGGGCACGGAGCCTCCCGTGCGGTCAAATCGCTGTCAAGCGTCAGGGCCCAGCCCGATTTTCCGTCGTGGGAGGCGATGCAGATCTCTTCGGGCCCGAAGTGCAGGATGCTCCAGAAGCCGATCCCGTACCTCCCGGCCATGCCGGGTTGCCCCTCCTTGCTGGAAGAGTAGAGGCGAAACAGGTACTTGCGGGCGTGCTCCCGGCTCATCCCCCGGCCATCGTCGGCGAAGGTGAGGGTCTGCCTGTGGTCGGCATCCTGGTCGGCACTGACCTCGATGTGGCGGGCCCCGGCATCGCGGCTGTTCTGGGCCAATTCGCGCAGGAAAAACCAGGGGTCGTCGCCGTAGAACGAAGATCCCCACTCGGCCCACTGTCGAAAATCGATCCCGCGCAAGGCACTCCTCCCGGTTCCAGGCAAACAAACCAAGGCGAAAAACCATGTAATCGACCGCGAATGGTTTGTTCGATGTTCTACCACACAGCGAATCGATTATCCAAGGTCGGAAGCAAAAATTTCCACTTTTCTCCCTCGGCAGAACCCGATCATCTCGAGGGTAATACGGTTTTTGAACACATTGACCGGCCGCTGGAATGCTGATAAAGTGGAATCGGAATTATTTTCATGAATCCCATCAATGAGTACGAAATCGTGAATGGCGACCCTCCCCCCGCCGGAGAGGAGAGTCTGTTCGATCAGGTCGGTAGAGCCAAGAGCGAATGGGAGGCGACCACCGATGCCCTGCGGCAACTCGTGCTGCTGCTCGATGCCGGGGGGCGGGTGATCCGCGCCAATCGGGTGCTGGAACAGTGGAAATTGGGGTCGGTCAAGGATTGCCGGGGAAAAACGTTCCACGACCTCCTTCACCCCGGTTGCCACCGGGTGGATTGCCCCCTGCCAGAGAACTGGAGCCGGGCCTGCGCAGGGCTCGAGACGGGCAATTCGGGCGGGGTTTCCTTTTCCGACCCGGTGCTGGGGCGCTTTTTGCACATCGAATTGCGTCCGGTGGCCTCCTCCCGAAGTTCCTCCCCGACCGCTCCGGTTTCCTACGCGGTCGCCGTCATCGAAGACATCAGCCATCGCAACGAGGCCGACGAAGCGTTGCGCCAGTCCGAGGAGAAGTTCTCCAAGGCCTTTTATTCCAGCCCGGCCATCATGTGCATTACCCGCCCCCAGGACGGCTTCTTTCTCGATATCAACGAGGCGTTTGTGAGCCAGACCGGGTATACGCGCGCCGAAATCATCGGAAAAACCGGCGCAACCCTCGAGATATGGGCCGATCACGGAGAACGGGAACAGATGCTCGCCGAGATGAATGCCCAAGGAGCGGTAAGAAACCGGGAATTCCGGTTTCGCAAAAAGGACGGGGATCAGCGCATCTGCCGGTATTCTGCCGAGATCATCGTCATCGGCGGGGAGAACTGCGTGCTGAGTACGGTCATCG
>CAZTNO010000103.1:0-9189 GCA_964614865.1 uncultured Clostridia bacterium | reverse complement strand
GGGCGAAACACCGCTGTGGGTCATCGAGGCGGGATGCTGGATCAGCGAATCGATGGTGCCCAGCGAAACGGCCAGCGAGATGATCTCGAACTTCTTGAGCAGGGTGCTGCCGGCCTCGTACCCCCCCTTCAGGTCGAACGCCATCACTCCCGAGCAGCCGCGCATCTGCTTTTGCACCACGTCGCGGTTCGGATGGTCGGGCAGGCCGGGGTAGTAGACCCGTTCGACTTTGGGGTGGAGGCGGAGGTATTCGGAAACGTACTGGGCGTTTTGCGTATGGCGCTCCATGCGCAGCGACAGGGTCTTCATGCCGCGCAGGCAGAGGAAGGCCTCGAACGGGTTGCCGTTGCCCCCGGTGAGCCGCACCCAGGCCCGCACCTTCTGGACAAGCTCCTCGGTTTTGGCCGCGGCAAAGCCCATGATCACGTCGCCGTGACCGCCCAGGTACTTGGTGGCGGAGTGCATGACCAGGTCGGCCCCCAGTTCCAGCGGATTCTGGTAGTAGGGGGTGGCGAAGGTGTTGTCGACTGCCAGCAGGGCCCCCCGATCGTGGACCGCGCCCGCGATGGCCGCGATGTCGAGCACCGCCAGGGTGGGATTGGCCGGTGTTTCGATGAACACCACCTGGGTCTGCGGGCGGACGGCGGCGGCGAAGTCTTCGGGTAGCGTCCCCGAAACCACCGTACTTTCCACTCCGAACTTGTCGGCAGTCTGGGTGAGCAGGGTGGTGGAGGCGCCATACAAGGTGTCGGAGACCACGATGTGGTCGCCCCCCTTGCAGAAGGGGAACACGCAGGCGGCGACGGCGGCCATACCCGAACTGGTGGCCACGGCTCCGGCAGCCCCTTCCAGCCCGGCCAACACTTTTTCCACCCGGTCGACGGTGGGGTTGCCCATGCGCGAGTAGATGTACCCTTGGGCCCGGCCGGCGAACAGGTCGGCGCCGTTTTCGGGGGAATCGAACACGAAGGTGGAAGTCTGGAAAATCGGGAAGACGTGGGCATTGCTGGGATTGTCGTGCCCTTCGCCATGAATCTGTCTGGTGGAAAAGCCGCCCTTGTTCATGATCGCCTCCATGTTGCCGGGGTACCCGGCGACGAATGAACCCTCATTATATCCCAGCCCGGGCAAAATGGCCACCAATCGGTCGCCTTTCAGCGGAAATTTTCAGAAAAACAAGGTCCCCGACCGGTCGCAGGCCGCAAAATCGGCCGGAGTGTTGATGTTGAGCGCAACGGCCGGATCGTCGACATCGATTCGCAGCACCCGATCCGCAGCCAGCGCAGCGATTTGTCGGTCGAGCCGGCTGGCGGGATCGCCGGGATCGAGGGTGGCGAGAAAGGAGAGGAAGGGTTCCGCCAGCCACACCGGATGGCCCTGCCGGCCGGCATAAACCGGCACCTTCACCCAGCCTGGCCCGCCCCCCCGAAGGGCGAGGGCGATCCAGGTGGAGGGCCGGGGAGAGGGGGTGTCGACGGGCAACACCAGGCAGGCGGTCTCCCCGCCCAGCCGAATTCGGGCCAGCCCGCACTGCAATGAAGAGAACTGCCCCCGTCCGGGAACCGGGTTTTCCACCCCCTCCACCCGAAGGCCGGCAAAAGTCCCCTGGCCCGCGCAGGCCTCCCGCAGCCAAGGCAAGCGATCGCAGTACTGCCCGCAATGGGCGCCCAGCACGACCACCACCCGCCCCCCCCCCGCCCGGGCAAAACCTTTCAGGGTGTGCTCCAGCCAGGTCGCCCCCGCGCAGGGCACCAGCCCCTTGGGGACCCCCATCCGCCCCGACAGGCCCGCGGCCAGCACCACCAGGGGGGGGAGGGTGGAAATCATGGCAACGTGACCTCGCCGATCACCAGCTTCTCTTTTTTCTCAGTCAGCCGCACGGTGACGGTGCGCCGCTTTTCGCCGGGCCGGCCGAAACCGGTGATGATCTCGAGCTGCAAGGTGACCGCGCCGAGCATCTTCTGGGCGTTGCTGCCGTAGAAGTCGGTCTTGATCTGGTAGCGCCCGGGCAGCCCCTTGCGCAGCACGTACTCCTCGGGCCCGTAGCCCTGGGTGAAGTCGTTGGTGAACAGCCCCCCGATCGCCGACAGCTTCCGCTGGTAGTTGCAAGTTTCGCCGCTGGGTTCCACCACCCACAGGTCGATATCGGTGGCGTCGGCATCCCAGTTCAGCACCACCCGCAGGTCGAGGCCCAGGTTGCGGATGAAGCGCCGGTCGATGCCCAGCCGTTCCAGGTCGCGAAAACCGGTGCGCCCCACGATGCGGTTGAGTTCCATCAGGGCGATGAGTTCGATGCCGTCGAACCGCTGCCAGCGCTGGGTGACGATCCGGTACAACAGCCGCAGGGCCTCCTCGGTACGCCCCTGGTCGGCCCTCGCCAAGGCCAGGTCGCGAAAACTCTGGGGCTCTTCGGGCCGCAGCCGCAGCACCTCTTCGAATGCTTCGCAAGCCCACTCGAGCTGGCCGGCCTGCTGCAGCTTCCGCCCCAGGATGCGAAGCAGGGTGTGGTTTTCCAGTTCCATCTCGGCCAGGTTGGAGAGGACCTGCATCGCCAGATCGGGGTTGCGCCCGGCAAAGAAATCGTACAAGTCGAGAAAGAAAGCCGGCGAGCGGCCGTACTCGCTGCGGTAGTGCCTGTAGACCTCCAGCTGGCGGGGGGGAGGGGTCTCTTTCAGTTCGCGCAGGTACGGGGTGTCGGGGGTCCACTCGCGCAGGGCGATCACTGCGGTTTTTCCCTCGCCCCTGCCGCCATCACCTCCCTTGTCCTTGCTCATGGCCGCCCTCGGCGCCGCCGGAGCAACCCCGCCCGCCGCCCCGCGAAAAGAGTCCTGCTCCTCATGGGCTGCCATTTCGTTGGCCGCCATCCCGGGCGACAGGGCTTCCTGCCGGGCGGCGACCATTTTCTGTGGCTCTTGCTGCGGTTTCTTACGACCGTACTCGGCCAGGAAATCCTTGCCCCACCAGGCGACCCGCTCGCGCCAGCGGGAAAGCACCTCTTCCAGCCGGGTCCGGTTCTCTTCGCTGCGGTTTTTGGCAGCAATGGCCTGCCGGGCCAGGTAATCCCGGCGCATTGCGGGCAGCCCCACCGGCGGCGCGATCTCATGTCGCAGGTACTGTTCGAGCGACTCCAGCACGATCAACGAGGTGAAAGGGGTCACCAGGGTATAGTCCCTGCCCAAGCGCCGCACCTTCTCCTCGTTGCGGCTGCCCGCCACCAGCAGCTCATCGACGGTAGCAGCCGCCCACCAGGTACAAACCAGCGAGGAACGACGGGCTTCCGCCCGGGTGAGCGAGACGGTACGCCGTTGCTCGGGGCCACCCGGCTGGCCGTATACCAGGGTGATCTCGGCCTTGTCACCCGCCAGCACGCCGCAAAACACCTGGCCGCGCCGGGCGGGCGTGGCGCCCCCCGGGGTCCATTCCCGCACCCGCCCTTCGGGGTACTCGGCCCGTAAAAAAGAGTAGATGGGGCGGCCCACTTCGACTGCCGCCCGGGCCGGATCCTCGGCCAGCAGGTCGATCGCCCGGCCCCCGGAACGGGCGGCCAGGTGACGCAGGATCAGCCGATCGGCATCGGAAGCGGCCGAAACGGTATGGAGAGGAGTGTTCCCCATCGGGGGCAAGGCCTTGCCGAAGTTGCCCTGGCCATCGGAGAAGAGGAGGACGAAATCGGGGGCGGGGTTCAGCGGGACGATGGCGCCGATGGCCGTCCCCCCGTCGTAGTAAACCTTTTCGATCTCATCGAGCAGCGGCGAGCTGTCGCCGCCTTGCACCGTCACCTCTCGCTGGCTGACGATGCGGTGGCGCAACACCTGGAAGTGCACCGTGACCGGTTGCCCTTTCCAGGTTGCGACCAGGCGGCGCAAGAACTCCCGCTCGCGGGCATGGTCGTCGTCTTCGCGTGAGGCCGAGGCGTCCCAGATCACTGCCACCCGCCGGGGCAGGACGGCCTTGCCTGCCGCCGGCATGTCGGGAGTATCGCGGATGGCGAAGTAATGGCGGCCGTCGGGGGCCAGCTCCACGACGGCCGGCCGGCTGCGCAACGGCGGCAGGTCGATCACCAGCGTGCGGGCCAGCGGCACCTGCCTGGCAGATCGCTCGGCCACCCAGAATTCCTGCCATTCGCCAAAAGTCAGGTCGCTCAGGGACGATTCGCGCACCACCGGCTGATCCCAGTGCTTGAGGGCCTCGATGCGAAAGGAGACCTCGGCGATCGGCTCAGGGTGGCGGAAAGGGAACGAGTAGCGCAGCCCCGCTCCGGTTTCGCTCACCGGCGCGATGTAGCGGACCATCACCCGGCGAGCTTTGCCGGCGGGCAGCGGGTAGATGCGGGTACGGAAGTTGTTGCCGCGCACCATCTCGACCAGGCCCGGATCGACCCCCCGGCGCACCTCGGTCTCGAAGGCCACCCGGGCCTTCTCTTTGTCCACGACCACCCCGTCGACCATCGTCCCCCCGATGTCGAGGGCATAACCCGCGACCAGGGCCCCTTCGGGCAAGGGGAAGACCAGCTCGCCCTCGATCGGGCGGGCATTGGGGTTGAAAAACGCCATGGTCACCCGGGTCTCGGCCAGGAAACCGGCGATGCGCACCTCGACCCGCAGCGACTGCTGCTCCATCGGCGTCAGGGTGCGATCGGCCAGGCGAATCACGGGCATGAGCCCCTGGGCCGCCAGCGAGGTCGAGGCCAGCAGCCAAAGCAGCCCGATCCAGCCGGGGCGGGCCTTTCCCCGGTCGCCGCGACAGTCGTTTCCGCCCTTCCCCCACCCTGCGTTTCCTAGTCTCGCATTCATGGTTTCATCCTCCTCTGGGGGACCGGTGTCCCGCACAACCGGATGGGACGGCAGCCGGAGAATACTTTCCCCGCCGCAACCAAAATAAACCCACGGCAACGGCGCCTCTTCGCGGATGCTAGCAGGACGAAACGGCCCGGTCAAGGCATCGGGCGGCATGGTTCCAAGCCATCCTTCGGGGAAGGGCCGCCCCCCCCTTTTGAATTGTGCCCCGCACTTTGCTACCATGGCGACGTGCTCCGGACACCGGTTCCGGAGACGGGGGTACCGACATGACCAGTCAAGGTCCGCTTTCTTACCGCAACCGCCTGCTGCTGGGGATGCTGCTGGTGGCGGCGACGATCTCGTTTTTGATCTTCCGCCCGTTTCTGGGAGTGCTGGTCCTGGCCTGGATCACCGCCGGGGTCGCCCGGCCACTCCATTCGCTGTATCTGCGGTGGTTTGGCAAACGGGAGGGGCCGGCGGCCGCAGCGTCGCTACTCACCGTGATCCTGGTGGTGATCGTCCCCTTCACCCTGATGGTGGTGCTGCTGGTGCGCGAGGGGATCGGCTTCGTACAGTACGCCCAGGCCAACCTCGACGGCTGGATCCAGGGCACGTTGGCCTTCATCCAGGAGCTCAGCGTGAAGATGCCTTTTCTGCGGCTCGAAACGGCCCACATCCAGGACCTGCTGCCCCGGGTGCTCGACCAGGCGCTGAAGTTCGCCATGACGCTGTTCAACTCGGTCACCGGGGGGGGCAGCCAGTTCGTATTCCAGGGGGTGGTCTTCCTCTTCTGCCTCTACTACTTCTTCAGCGACTGGCAGCGCTTCGGCGACTGGATCACCCGCCTCAGCCCGCTCGAGGCGCGCCACAACCGGCTGTTCTTTTCCAGTTTCCTCTCCATGGGCCGCTCGGTGCTCAAGAGCACCCTGCTGCTCGGCATCCTGCAAGGGGTGCTCGGCGGCCTCGCCCTGGCGGTAATCGGGGTCCCCTCACCGGTGTTCTGGGGGGCAGTCATGGTCTTCCTCTCCCTGCTCCCGGTGGTGGGCGCGGTGATGGTGCTGCTGCCAGCGGGACTGATCGTCGCGCTGTCGGGCCGGCCGCTGGCCGGCATCGGCCTGATGCTCTTTGGCGTGATCGTGGTCAGCAACGTCGACAACCTGCTGCGCCCCCGGCTGGTCGGGGGCGAAACCGCGCTCCATCCCCTGGCGGTGTTCCTCTCCACCCTGGGCGGGCTGGTGTTGTTCGGGGTTTCGGGGTTCATCCTGGGACCGGTAGCGATCGCCCTGGTAGCCTCGCTGCTGAGAGTCTACCAGGAGGAGCTGCGCCCCCTTTTGGTGGAAAACGAAAACGACGAACCCGCGGCCGCTCAGCCGGCGCCGTCCTCCAGCGCCGCGCGCATCTCGGCAAAGAGCTCGGGGCTGGGTAGCCCGTAAGGGCACTTGCCCACGCACTCGCCGCAGGAAGAGCAGTCGCGGTAGGTCCGGGGCAAGGCGGCCAGCCGCTGGCGCACCCAGTCCTTGAGGTCGTAGCGGAACCAGTAGGCGCGCAGCACGTGCAAAAAGGCGATCGGCAACCCCTGGGGGCAGGGCATGCAGTACTCGCACCGCCGGCAGAAGGTGTCGCCGAGCTCTTTCTTTTCCTGCTCGAGCAAGGCGGTCTCGGCCGCGGTCAGCGGCCTCAGGTCCTCCAGCACGGCCACGTTCTCGGCGACCTGGCGCGGGTCGTCCATGCCGGGGATGGCCACGTCGACCCCCGACTGGAAGATGAAGCGGAAGTTCTCGGCCCGGTGGACGAAGGCCCCGCCGCCGACCGGCTTCATGGCGATGATGCCGATGCCGTCCCGGCGGGCCCGGGGGATCAGTTCGGCCAGGGCCAGGGTCTCGATATAGTTGACCGGTACCTGCAAAGTGGCGAAGGAAAAACGCTTCAGCGCTTCAAAGGCCACCGCCGGCTTGTGGCTGGTCAGGCCGATATGGCGGATCTTGCCCGCCTCGCGGGCACGCACCAGCGCCGCCAAAGCGCCTCCGGGAGCGGTGACCCGCTCCAGGTCGGGCATGCTGGCCACGTTGTGCAGCTGGTAGAGGTCGAGGTGGTCGGTGGCCAAATCGCGCAGCGCCTGGTCGAGATCGGCAGTGATCTCCTGCTCGCCCCGCCCCATCGACTTGGAGGCGATCACCACGCGGTTGCGGTGGCCGGCCAGGGCGACGCCCAGCTTTTTTTGCGAGTCGGTGTAGCCTGCGGCGGTGTCGAAGAAGTCGATCCCCTTCTCCAGCGCCAGGACGATCAGGCGGGTGGCCTCGTCGCCGCTCAGCCGCTGGATGGGAATGCCGCCAAAGCCCATGCGGCAGACCTCGATGCCGCAACGGCCGAGAGGCGCCCGCCGGGGATCGAGGGGTTCGCTCATGACACTGCCCCTAGCTCGCCTGGTAGTCTTTACCGGCGCACTCGCGGACGATCTCGCCGTCTTTGAGGTAGAGGATACGCTGGGTCAGGTCGGCCAGGTCCTGGTTGTGGGTGACCATGATGATGGTGTTGCCCTCGCGGTGCAGGCGCTGGAAGATGGCGATGATCTCGTCGCCGGTCTTGGAGTCGAGGTTGCCGGTGGGTTCGTCGGCGAGGATGATGGCGGGGTTATTCACCAGGGCCCGGGCGATGGCCACCCGCTGCCGCTGCCCGCCCGACAACTCGCTGGGCCTGTGGTTCATGCGGTCGGTGAGATCCACCGAGGCCAGCGCTTTTTTGGCGATCTCCAGCCGTTGCTGGCGGTTGACCCCCAGGTAGATCAGCGGCAACTCGACGTTGTGCAGGGCGATGGCCCGGGGCAGCAGGTGGAACACCTG
Source organism: uncultured Clostridia bacterium (assembly GCA_964614865.1). Classification (GTDB taxonomy): domain Bacteria; phylum Acidobacteriota; class Aminicenantia; order UBA2199; family UBA2199; genus CAZTNO01. The sequence continues at coordinate 1,571 of CAZTNO010000103.1, read as the reverse complement.
GAAGATGAAGCCGATCTCGCGGTTGCGGATGGCGGCCAGTTCGTCTTCGGACAGCGAACTAACCTCGGAGCCGTTGATGAAGTACTCGCCCCGGCTGGGGGTGTCGAGGCAGCCGAGCATGTTCATCAGGGTCGACTTGCCCGACCCCGACTGGCCCATGATGGCGACGAATTCGCCTTTCTCCACGGTGAAGCTGACGTCTTTCAGGGCGGCGATCTCCTCGGTGCCCATCGTGTAGACCTTCCAGATGTGGCGGATGTCGATGATCGGCGGCATGGCGAAAACCTAGTTGCGGCCCTTGGCCGCTTTCACCGGGTCGCCCGCCTTGAGTTTCTTGAGGGCGGTGAAGGGGCCGGTGATGACCGCGTCGTTCTCGGCCAGCCCCTTGACGATCTCGCAGTACATGTCGCCGATGATTCCCTTGGTCACCGGGCGGAATTCGGCCTTGCCGTTCTTCTCCAGCCAAACGCCCTCGATCTCCTGATTGGCCGCGGCATCCTTTTCCAGAGGCGCCTTCTCGGCGTTTTTCCCGCCCTTCCTGTCGCGGGGTTCCGCAGTCGGGTCGTGGAGCACGATGGCCGCGATCGGGATCGATACCACCTGTTTCTTGCGCTCGATGATGATGTCGGCGGTGGCCGAAAAACCGGGCTTCAGGGAGGGGGGCGGGTTGTCGAGGGTGATCACGGTCTTGAAGTCTTTGGCCTCGCCGCTGGCCGAGGTGGTCGTGGTGGTGGTGGCGTTCACCGCCGAGTTGCCGATCTCGGTGACCCGGCCGGGCATCTTGGCCCCGGGCAGGGCATCGACCCGCACCTCGGATTCCTTGCCGAGCTTCACCCGCACCACATCGGTCTCGTCGACCAGCACCTCGGCCTCCATCACCGACAGGTCGGCGATGGTCATGAGCACCGTGCCGGGGTTGTTCATGGTGCCGATGATGGCCACCTCCCCCTCCTCGACCTTGAGGCTGGTGACGATCCCCTCGATCGGCGAGACGATGTTGGTCTTCTTGATCGAGTCGGAGGTGCTGTTCAGCGACGCCTGGGCCTGCTTGATGCGGTGCTGGGTGGCCTGCATAGAGGCGATGGCCATGTCGAGCTGGGACTGGGCGTCCTCGAACTGCTCTTTGGCGATCAGCCCCTGCTCGAACAACTGCTGCCGGCGCGTGAAGTACTGACGGGCTTTCTTGACCTGCACGTCCTGCGACATCAGGTCGGCCTTGGATGAGTTGATGATCTCGCGGTCCCGTTCGGCGTAGGCCTCGTACATGGCCGAGTCGACCTTGAGCAGGAGCTGCCCCGCCTTGACCGTGTCACCCTCCTTGACCAGCAGTTTGAGGATCTTGCCGGCCACGTCGGTGCTGATGTTGATGTTCTTCTTGGGTTTGATCTCGCCGGTGGCCGAGACCTTCTCGACCAGGTCGCGCTTCTGGGCCTTCTCGATGGTGACCGTATTCTCGCCGCCGCCCTTGGAACTCAGGTTGACGATGACGATGAGCGCTACCAGCACGACCCCGCCGATGATCCAAAGCTTTTTCTTTTTCATCATGACTCCATCCTTGGTTGTACTTGTCC
>CAZTNO010000102.1:0-9232 GCA_964614865.1 uncultured Clostridia bacterium | reverse complement strand
GAATTCGCCACCATCACCATGGACGAGGCGTTGGCCCACCCCACCTGGTCGATGGGGCGCAAGATCACCATCGACTCGGCCACCCTGATCAACAAGGCGCTGGAAATCATCGAGGCCCACTACCTGTTCGACGTGCCTGCGGCGCAAATCGAAGCGGTGATCCATCCGCAGAGCGTGGTCCATTCGATGGTCGAGTACACCGACGGCTCGGTGATCGCCCAACTCGGCCCCCCCGACATGAAGATCCCCATCCTCTACTCACTCTCCTATCCCGAACGCCTCCCCCTGTCCGGCCATCCCCTCGACCTGGCCCGGCTCGGCCGGCTCGAGTTCTACCCGATCGATCCAAAACGCTTTCCCGCCATCCCCTTGGCCTACGAAGTTTTGTCCCGGGGCAAGAACGCCGGAGCGGTGTTTGGCACCGCGGCAGAAGTGGCGGTAGAGCACTTCATCGCCGGCAAGATCCCCTTTCCCTCCATCACCGCCGTCACCGCCCGCATGCTCGACCAGATCCCCGCGCGCACCCTGGAGACGGTCGAAGAGGTGGAGGCGATGATCGCCGAAACCAGGGCCCTCACCCACGAAACCATCCACCGCGAGGTATTTTCATGATCACCATCGGCCGCATCTTCGCTTTCCTGATCGTGCTGGGCGTCATCGTCCTGGTGCACGAATTCGGTCACTTCCTGGCCGCCCGCCTGACCCGCACCCGGGTCGAGGTGTTCTCGTTCGGATTCGGCAAGCGGCTGTTCGGTCGCAAGTTCGGCGACACCGATTTTCGCGTCAGCCTGATCCCCCTGGTCGGCTACGTGCGCCTGGCGGGGGAAGAGGACCAGGAACCGGGGCAGGCCCGGGCCGACGAGTTCCTCAGCAAGAATCGCGGCCAGCGCTTCCTGATCATGGTCATGGGCGCGGTGATGAACATGGTGCTGGCCGTGATCTTGATCACCATCACCCACCTCGGCGGCATCGAAACTGACGCCTACAAGCTGGAACCCCCGGTGATCGGCTGGGTGGAACCGGGATCACCCGCAGAAAAGGCCGGCATCCGGCCCGGAGACCGCATCGAGCGGGTCGGCGCGCACGAGACCAACACCTGGAAAGAGTTGGAACTGGCGATCGGCACCAACCCCAAAGAGACGCTGGAGGTCAAATACCGGCGCGATGGCCAGCCCGCCACCACCCGCCTGGCGATCACCTCCACCTCCGAGCTGGAACTGGGCTATGCCGGCCTGTACTGGAACCTGCCGGTGAAGATCCAGACCCTGGCCGCCCAGTACCCGGCCAAGCAGGCGGGGCTCCAGGAGGGGGACCGGATCGTGGCGGTGAACGGCGAACCGGTGCCGAACTACTTCGCCTTCCGGGCCCTGCTGCGGCAATCGGCCGGGCGGCCGTTGCCGATGCGGATCGTGCGCGGCAGCCAGGAACTGGACAAGACGGTGGTCCCTGTCGACGAGGACGGCGTCGGGGTGATCGGATTCACCGTGGCCATCGACTCGCGGCGGGTCCGCTACGGTCTGTGGGGCGCTTTCACCGGGAGCCTGCGCGAATCCCGCCGGTTGATGTTTCTGACCGTCACTTCGCTGCAGAAGATGGTGCGGGGCAAGATCTCGGCCAAGCAGCTCTCGGGCCCCATCGAGATCGCCAAGTACTCCCAGGTCGCCCTGCAGAGCGGAGCGTCGAGTTTCCTGATGCTGCTGGCCTTCATCTCGCTGCAGCTCGGTTTCATCAACCTGCTGCCGGTGCCGGGCCTCGACGGCGGACATTTGCTGATCCTGGGCGTGGAGACCGTCTTCCGCCGCGACCTGCCGGCGCGGTTGAAGAACGCGCTGGTCTACGCCGGGCTTTCGCTACTGATCCTGCTGATGGTGTTCGTGGTCGGCAACGACATCGCCAAAACCCTGCCCCAAGGCTGGAAGAGCATCATCCCCTTCCTGAAGTAGCCTCGCTCGGGGGGAGGCAGGCCCTCTGGAAGGTCGGCGTGGCCTTGGCCAGGTTTTGAACCAATAATCCCGCGCTGGCGTAGTACAAATCTGGAGTGGGACATGAAAACATCCGTGTGCCTGGGATTCTTTCTGTGCCTGCTGCTACATTTTTCCGCTGCGGCAGCGGACATGCTACAAGCCGTGCGCACGGCTCAAGCCCCGATCATCGATGGCGTGCTCGACGATGCCGTCTGGCAGGAGGCGCAGGAGATCGGCGGCTTCAAGACCTTCATCCCCGACTTCGGCAAGGACATCTCCGAGCGCACCTCGGCCTATATGGCCTACGATGCCGAGAACCTCTACTTCGCCTTCCGCTGTCAAGACCGCAGCCCGGAGAAGATCAAAGCCAGCATGGCCAGCCGCGACACGATCATGACCGACGATTTCGTCTGCGTCAACCTCGACAGCTTCAACGACCAGCAGGCGCTCTACGCCTTCTATGTCAACCCCTTGGGCGTCCAGGGCGACAGCCGCTTCGCCAGCAACACGGAGGATTTCAGCGCCGACTTTGTCTGGTCAAGTGCCGGCCGGCTGGGCCCCGACGGCTACGCAGTGGAGATGCGCATCCCCTTTAAAAGCATCCGATATGCGAGGAAGGAGCGGGTGGAGATGGCGGTATTCTTTGAGCGTTACATCAGCCGCACCACCGAGCACGGCTCCTTCCCGGAGATGGACCCGGCCAAGGGCTACGCATTCCTCTCGCAGATGCGGCCGCTTGAGCTGCGCGGCATCCGCGGCTACACTCTGATAGAGTTGCTGCCTTCCGTCGTGTACAACCTCAGGCACAAACAGAGCGAGGGTAACCTGCAGCAAAGCGCGTCCAAGGCTGAATTCGGTGTCACCGGCAAGCTGGGACTAAGCTCCAAGCTGGTCCTCGACATCGCCTGGAACCCCGACTTCAGCCAAGTGGAGTCGGACGCCGGCCAGGTCGACGTCAACCTGCGCAGCGACCTCTTCTACTCGGAGAAGCGACCCTTCTTTCTGGAGGGAAGCGACATCTTCCAGATGGCCGGCTTCAGCACTTTTGCGGCTGCCGTCCACACCCGGCGTATCATCGACCCGCGCCTCGGTTTCAAGCTGTCGGGCAAGCTGGGAGACAAGAACACCCTAGCGGCCATTTTCGCCATCGACGAGGCCGCAGACAACCCCATTCATCAGGGATCGGGCGCTGAGAATGCCGCCTTCACCGTCTTGCGCTACAAGCGCGCCCTGCATAACGACGGCTTCCTGGGGGCGTTCTTTACCGGCCGCGAGCAGGGCGACGATTTCAACCGCCTGGTCGGAGTTGACGGCCAGCTCCGCCTCTCGCGCTCGGATATTCTCAGCTTCCACGGCTTCGCCTCCTTTTCCGACAACCCGTGGTTGCCGGACAGGGAAGGGCTGGCTCTCAGCACGTACTATTCGCGCTCTACGCGCGACCTCGACCTCGAAGGCTGTTTTTACTCCATCGGCCGTGACTTCTTCAGCGAAAGCGGCTACCTGTCGCGCAGCGGCCTCACCGCGATCGAAGGCCAGATCGCCCCCAAGCTGTATCCCCGATCGACCTTTTTCCGAAAGATCAAGCTGCGCCTCTACGGGACTGTCATCCGCGACCAGGAGAGCCGCATGAACGAGGCCGCCGGCATGGGGGCGGCGGAATTTCTGCTTCCGGGAAATGCCGGGCTGATCCTGGAGGCTTGGGCGGGCAGCGAAATCTTCCTCGGCCAGCGCTTCGATGTCAGCGGCTGCCGGCTGGTCGCCAGCAGCTGGGTCAACAAGAAGCTGTACTTGAGCCTGAACTTCCGCCGTAGCAACCAGATACGCTACGTGCAGGAACCGTTTCAGGGCTACGGGAATACGGTGTCCGGCATCTTCCGCTACCTGCCCCACGAGAAGCTCCAGTGGGAACTCCGCCTCACCTTCGCCGACCTGTTCGCCAGGGCCGACGGCCTCAAGGTCTATGAATACACCATTCTACGCAATAAACTCACCTACCCGGCCAACAAGTACCTCTTTTTCCGCAGCGTCGTTGAGTACAACGACTACCGTAAAAAGCTCCTCACCGACCTTCTGGTCGCGTTCACCTATATCCCGGGCACCGTCATCCAGCTAGGTTACGGCTCGCTTTACGAGAAGTATCGCTGGGAAGAAAACGAATACCGCCCCGAAAACCGCTTCCTGGAAATGAAGCGCGGTCTCTTCTTCAAGGCTTCCTACCTGTGGAGACTATGACCGCTGCCTCAGTCGGGCAGGCCGATGTAGCGGAAGATGCGCCAGCCCTCGGGCCCCTTGCGCCAGATGAGGACGTAGCGCCCCCGGGTCAGGCTCTTCTCCTGCCGGTTGCCGGTGTAGGAAAAAGAGTAAATCCCGGTCTCGTAGACCAGCCCCTCCAGCAGGTGGATGTTCTGGGACGGGGCTCAGGGCTCAGGGACGGACCTTGACAATTTGACAGTTTGCGAGAAGTACCCACATCGGGAGTTTCGCGGGAGCGATGAGAATGCTGGCGCTGTCTGCGAAGGATTTACCGACCAGGATTTCAAGAATTGTCAAATTGTCAAGGTCCGTCCCTCTAGCTCTCTACAAGAATTGTCAAATTGTCAAGGTCCGTCCCTCTAGCTCTCTACTGATGGTGTTCGTGGTCGGCAACGACATCGCCAAAACCCTGCCCCAAGGCTGGAAGAGCATCATCCCCTTCCTGAAGTAGCCTCTCTCTCCCCGGCTGATGAAGCGCCACCTGATCAAGTAGCGCTTACTCGAAACTCGTCAGGTGCAGGCAGCAATCCCCCGCCGCCGACTTGCGGACGAAAACCACAAAGGTCTTTCCCGCCGGGGAGGGCACGGCATCGGGCGCGTGGGCCACGGGCTCGCCGTCGGCGCCGGCGACCGTCTCGGGAACCGACCAGGTTCGCCCGTCATCGAGCGAACGCAGAAGGTAAAGGCAGCTCACATTGTCGAGAATAGCGTCCGTCCGCTCCCCCTGGGGAAGGACCGCGAACTTCGATCCCGAAGACGGGCACGATTTTTTCAGGTCCTGCAACGGCGACCACTCGCCGGAAACGCTCCGGGACAGGAGGTAATTCCAGAGGCTGAAATTGTGCCCCACATAGGAAACCCCGCTCCAGAAGAGGGCAAGCTGCTCGCCGGCGCCGAAGCGGACCTGGGGGTTCTCGGCGACAGTGAAGCAATCACCGGCAGCGACCTTGTGCTCGCTCCAGGTACACCCGTAGTCCAAGGAGGAATGGATCGTGACCGACAGACCGGCATTGTCCCGGTCGGCAAGAAAGAGGTCCATCCGCCCCCCCGGGCGAGCGGCCAGGAGTGGCTTCCAGTTAGGCAGCACGCCGGTCACCGGGAAGGTGCGCCGGCTCCAGGTTGCCCCCATGTCCTGCGAAGAGGACAGAAGGACCTCGTATCCTCCGCCGGCCGGGGATTGCATCCAGGCAAGGAAGAGGGTGCCGCGCTCATCGACGGCTAGCACGGGCCATTCGGCGTTGGCGCCCTCCAAGCTGGCACGGACAGGGAGGTGCCAGGTAGCGCCGTTGTCGGTGGAGCGGCTGAAAATAACCTCCGAGATCTGCCCGGCATAGGCCATCCAGGCCATATAGAAATGGCCGGCGCCGTCGACGGCCAGGTCGTGGGCGTGCACCCCCCAGCTCGAGCGCGAGATGTTCAGTACCTGCGACCAGTTCTGCCCACCGTCTGCAGAGAATGAAAAAAACAGCTGGTTGTAGTTGTCCAGCTTCTCCAACCAGGCCAGGTAGAGCGCTCCCCGCGAGTCGCAGCGGATGAGCGGCTCGCTCGAATGGGTCCACTCGGGGAACAGCAGCCTGGCCTTGGAGAACTGCGTCCCGCCCCGATCAATCTGCAGCGGGAACGGCGCGGAGACGTAGTCGCGATAGCGGTCGAAGTCGCCCGAGATGTCGTAATCGCCACTGATGCCGGTTACCCTGACATTGAGCGTGGCGCTGTCGGCCGAGGAGGCGATTAGCTCGTTGAGCAGTTCTTTAGAGATCTTGAAGCCCACGCTGCCGCCCCAGTAGCCCGGTTTCGACGTGCCGACCTGGCGGTCATTGAGATAGAGGACGTATTGCGGGTCCTCGGTGTTGAGCCACAAGCCCAGGTAAAACCCCGAGTCGTTGAACTGCACCCGCCCCGGCAAGAGTTTGGTGATCACCGGCTTGTGCAGCCCCTCGAGGACATTGTCCGGGACCAAGTCGCGGCTGCAGGCGCAACCGGCCAGTAGGGCGATAGACAGTGCAAACCCGAGCAGGCACTTGGTCATGGGGATTTTACCTCCGGGGGCGTCCCCCACCCCTCAGTCGGGCAGGCCGATGTAACGGAAGATGCGCCAGCCCTCGGGCCCCTTGCGCCAGATGAGGACGTAGCGCCCCCGGGTCAGGCTCTTCTCCTGCCGGTTGCCGGTGTAGGAAAAAGAGTAAATCCCGGTCTCGTAGACCAGCCCCTCCAGCAGGTGGATGTTCTGGGCTTTGAGGGCGGCATCGGTCGGCCCCATCAGTTCCATCTCGTTGGCCATGGCCTTGAGGATCTGGTCGCGACCCAGCACGGTCCGGCCCGAATGGGTCAGGATGGCCCCCCCCGCATCGTAGAGCTGGGCGATCCCCTCTGCCGACTGTTTCTTGAAGGCCGCCGTCCAGCGCTGTTTGAGCTGGGAGAGCTCGCGTGCGATCCGCCCCTCCTCCCCGCCCGGAGCCTGGGCCAGCAAGGTGCCGCCTAGCCACACCGACACGACGACAAGGCACACCGCCGGCACGATCTTCTTGCTCAGGTCGCTCATCGTCGCTCCCTCCCTGGGAATTTTCCCCTTTTCTGGCGCAATTGACAAACGCCGGCAGCCAGAACCCTCAGCCAACAAACCAAAAAAAACCCGTTGCTGGGCCCGTCAACTCCGCACGATGGTATCGGCCCGGGTGGCCCCCGTCGAGACGGTGCCGACCGAAATGCCGATAAAATCTTCGATGAACGAAATGTAGTGACGTGCCGCCCCGGGCAGCTTGGCAAAATCCCGGCAGCCGGCCGCGGGTTCTTTCCAACCGGGCAGGGAGCGCCACACCGGGGTGATGGTGGCCAGCCGGTCGGGCAACGGGGAAAAGCCCACGCTCTTGCCCCGCGAATCCCGATAATCGACGGCCACCGGAATCTCGGGCAAACCGTCGAGCACATCGAGTTTGGTCAGGAAGAGGCGGTCGACCCCGTTGATTTCGACCGCGTAGCGCAGCGCCGGCAAATCGAGCCAACCCACGCGACGGGGACGACCGGTGGTGGCCCCGTATTCGCCTCCCCGCTTGCGCAACGCCTCGGCCTCGTCGCCGGCAAGTTCGGTGGGGAAAGGGCCTTCGCCCACCCGGGTGGCGTAGGCCTTGCTGATGCCGATCACCCGTTGCAGGGCCTGGTGCGGCAGCCCGGTGCCGGCGAAGACCCCGGCCACCGTGGCCATCGAGGAGGTGACGAAAGGGTAGGTGCCGAAGTGGATGTCGAGCAGGGTGCCCTGGGCCCCCTCGTACAGGATGCGCTTGCCGTCTTTCCAGTACTTGTACAGCAATGCCCGGGTGTCGGTCACCCGCGAGGCCAGGCGCCTTCCGCACTCGAGGTAGTCGTTCAAATACGAATCCAACGCCGGCGGCGTTCCGCCGTTGGCCTCGATCAGGCGGCAGCTGGCATCGTGCAACGGGGTGATGCGCCGGCGAAACTCGGCCCCGTCGAGCAGGTCGCGAACAAACAGCGAGCGGCGACCGGTATGGTCTTCGTAGGCGGGGCCGATCCCCCGGCGGGTGGTGCCGATGTGCTGACAACGGGCCGATTCGTAGGCGACATCGAGTTCCTGGTGGAAGGGGAAGATCAGCGGGGCCGACTCGCTGAGCACCAGTTTGCCCAAATCGAGCTGCACCCGCTCGCAGGAATCGATCTCGGCGAGCAGCTGGCGGGGGTCGACCACCACCCCGTTGCCGATCACCGACACCGACGAGGGCGAAAAGATGCCCGAAGGCAAGAGGTGGAGCACCACCTTCCGCTCACCGACGTAGATGGTATGGCCGGCGTTGTGGCCACCCTGGAAGCGGACCACCACGTCGAACCCCGAGGCCAGGCAGTCGATGGCCTTGCCCTTCCCTTCATCGCCCCACTGCAAACCGAGCACCAACGTATTCATGAGACTCCTTAGCGATTCAGCGGACCTTGATCAGGATGATGGAAAAATCGTCGCGGAAGCGTTTGCCCGCGGCATGCGTCTTGATACGGCGATACAGCCGTTCCAGGATTTCGGCACAGGGAAGCCCCCGGTCCCGTTTCAACGAATCGACGATGGCCTCTTCGCCAAACTCTTCGCCGGCCGCGTTCTCCACCTCGTTGACGCCGTCGGAGAAGATCGCCACCAGGTCGCCGGGGGCCAAATCCACCGTCTCTTCCTGGTATTCGACCTCGGGGATGTAGCCGGTCAGCAGCCCCCCCTGCTCCAGCCTGCGCACTGCATCGCGCCGGATCAGGTAGGGGGCGACGTGCCCCGCATTCACGTAGGTGATGCGCGGGGTATCGTCATCCAGGAGCATCCAGAACAGGGTGATGAAGCGCTGCCCATGGGTGAACTGGCAGATCAGCGAGTTGGCCTTGGCGACGAACCGCGCCGGCTCGAAAAAGTACAACTCGTTGAGCGAGCGGAAGATCGCCTGCGAGGAGGCGGCCAGCAAGGCGGCGGAGAGCCCCTTGCCCTCGACATCGGCGAGGACGATGGGCTGCATGTGGCGGCGCTTGGGCAAAAGGTCGTAGTAGTCTCCCCCCACCTCGGAAATCGGCTCGTAGTGGATGGCGATCTCGTAGCGCTTGAGCCCCGGCACCTGCTGCGGCATCAAGGCCCGCTGGATGTCGCGGGCGATCGAGAGCTCAAGATCCAGCTTCTTCTTTTCCACCATCTGGGCCAGGTAGTGGGCATTGTCGAGGGCCATCAACAGGTAGCGGGAGAGGAACTCGACGTATTCGATGTCTTCATCGCTGACCGGGCGACCGTTGCGCTTGGCGCCGAGCCCCAGGGCGACCACCCGCCCGGGGCGGGGGGACAGGTTGAGCAGCGTGGCGATCCCTTTGGCCTGCAACAGCCGTCGCAGTTCGTCGGCCTCGGAACCGAGCTGGTCCACCTCGATGCGGGCCTCGTTTTTCAGCAGGACCCCCAATTGTCGGGAAAGGTACTTCTTCTCACGCTCCGAAATCACCAGGCCGCGCCGGCGGAACACCTGGCGACTGCGGTGGCACAGGAACGC
>CAZTNO010000101.1:0-9281 GCA_964614865.1 uncultured Clostridia bacterium | reverse complement strand
CCGCGCCCGCTCCAACCCGAGGTCGAGCGGGTGGAGCGGATGTTGGCCCACTCGCTCAGGTTGGTCTTGCCCAGGATCACCGCGCCAGCACGACGGAGCTGACGGACCAGAAACGAATCAACCGGGGGGCGCCCCCCCGAGCAGGGCCAGCGACCCGGCGGTGGTGGCCATGCGGTCGGCGGTGTCGATGTTGTCCTTGAGCAGCACGGGGATCCCATGCCTGGGGCCGCGGGGCCCCGTCGCCTCGCGCTCGCGGTCGAGCCCGGCGGCAATCGCCCGGGCATCGGGATTGAGCTCGATGACGCTGTTCAGGGTGGGGCCATGGCGGTCGATGGCTTCGATGCGGGCCAGGTACTCCTCGACGATCCCCGCGGCGTCGATTTTCCCCGAGGCCATCGCCGCCTGAAGGTCGGTGATGGTCGCCTCCTCCCAGCGAAAAGGGGGGGTAACCGGCGCCCCTTGCCCAGCCGGCGCCCCGGGCTTTCGGGCCAGGATCGGCAGGGCGGTGGCGGCCACTCCACCGGCCAGGCCGGTTTTCAGAAAACTCCGTCGATCGAGAGATCGGCGGGATCGGGGAGAAAAGGTCTTGCTCATCGCGGTCTCCTTGGCACCCGGGGGTATTCTAGCCCCGGGCACAAGGGGACGCAACCCCCGACCGGCGTTCGCTTTTTTTTCGCCATCTGGTATAATGGCAACCGCTCGTGGAGGAAGGACATGAAGATCTTTTTGGACAGCGCCAACGTTGACGAAATCCGCCGCAGCCTCACGTACGGAGTGGTCGATGGAGTCACCACCAACCCCTCGCTGGTCGCCAAAGAGAAGCGGGAATTCCTCCCCCTGATCCAGGAGATCACCCGCCTGGTGCCCGGCCCCGTGTCGGTCGAGGTGACCGCCCTGGAGCCCGACGAGATGATCGCCCAGGCCAAGGAATACGCGGCCATGGCGGAAAACGTGGTGATCAAGGTGCCGATCAACCTGCCCGGTTTGCAGGTGGTCAAAGAGCTCAGCGAACTGGGCATCCGCACCAACGTCACCCTGATCTTCTCCTCCTCGCAGGCCCTGCTGGCGGCCAAAGCCGGGGCCACCTACGTCTCCCCCTTTGTCGGGCGCATCGACGACATCTCGGGCTACGGCATGCAACTGGTCGAAGACATCTTGCAGATCTACCGCAACTACGACCTCGACACCGAGGTGATCGTGGCCTCGGTGCGTCACCCCGTCCACTTTCTGGAAGCCGCCCGGCTCGGCGCCCACATCGCCACCATCCCCTTTGCCACCCTGTCCCAGCTCCTCTCCCATCCCCTGACCGACCGGGGCATGGAGAAGTTCCTGGACGACTGGGAAAAGGTCAAGCCAAAATCATGAAGGCTCTCCGCCGGCTGTCGCTCGCTTTTTTTTTATCGTTTTAGCGGGGTTCAGCCTCTATCACTCGGCCAAGTTCTACGTCTACCGGACCATCGTCTCCAGCACCCACGGCCGGGTCCCCTACGCCAACATCGAGCTCACGGTATTCCCCCTCGGGTTGAAAGCCACCGGGGTCCGCGACTTCCCCCTCAAGATCGACAACCTGGTCTCGTTCCGCCGCCTCAACGTCACCATGCCCATCCGCTCGCTGTTTTCGCAACAGAAGCGGCTCGACATCGAGCTGGAGAACCCGCGTTTCGATTTGCGCGATGACATCCTGAAGTCATCCCGCCCCAGAGCCAGATCCCCGGTGATCCTGCGCCGGATCGACATCGTCGATGGCACCCTGTTCTTCCACAGTGGAGAGACCAGGGCGGTGTTGCGCCACTTCAACCTGCGCTCGGGGTTGTCGGGAGAAGACCGCCACCTGCGACTCGAGGCCCCCATGCTGCAGGGGGAGACGCCCCTCGAGGGGCAGACGATTGTCGCCGCCGGACCGGTGTGGGCCGAAGGCCGGCTCACCGACGACGGCATCCGCATCACCCAGTTCCAGTGGCAGACCCGCCCCTTTTCGCTGAAAGGCTCGGGCCGCATCCAGAAGGGCGAGGGGGTCCAATTCACCTTGCACTTCCTCGGCGACCCCCAGGAACAGCTGACCCCCCTGCTCGAGCAATTCGCCCCCACCGGCCACATCGCCGCCGCCATCGCCATCTCCGCTCCCCCCAAGGCCCCGGTCGACGTCTCGGTGGGAGTTTCGGCTGCCATGTTCCAGGTGGGGCAGGAGACGTTCCAGAACCTGTCCGGAAAAATCCATTGGGACAGCCTGGAGCGAGCCATCTCGGTGAACCTGGGTTTCCGGGCGGGCGGGCTGCCCGCCACCCTGGACGTGCAGGCTGGAGAAGGGCCGACGCGGCTCGAGATCCGCAACGTGCCCGCAGGCCCCGCCGCCCGGCTGCTCGACATCGACGACGCGGTCCCGCTGGGAGGGACCGTGCGCGCCGCGAAGGTTTTGTTCCCGCACAAGAAGATCGAGGCTCTGGTCGATTTGGAGATGGCCCCGGCCCAGCCTTCGGGGAAAACCTTTGAGGGTTTTTCGTGCCAGGGGCGCATCCAGTTCCGCAAAGACAACGCCCGCGGGCTGCTGCACTTTTCCGGCGCGGGGCTGCTCACCTCCGCCGGACGACTCACCCTCGAGGGTACCGGGCTGCCCGGCTCGCTGGACCTGGTCATATCGGCCCAGCTGGAGAACAGCGAGGCATTCACCCCCTTTGCCCGCCACTACCTCGACATCGACCTGGCTCCCTGGAACCTCACCGGGGGGCGGGGAAAACTCGACCTCACCTACAAGCGCAAAGACAATCAGGTGCGCATCGGCAGCCGGTTCGTTCTCGACAGTTTCGCCTCCAGCGGGGTCGCCCTCGACCGCCTGTCGGGCACGGTCGAAACCGCCTTCGGAAAAACCCGGGGCGAGTTCACCGCCACCGCCCCCCGGCTCGCGGGCTCGGCCACCCTCGCCTCCCGTCCAGGCGAAACCCGCATCGATTTCCACCTCGAGCAAGGAGAGATGTCCTCGCTGGGCAAGATCCTGGGGCTCGGCCTCGATGCCAGCGGGCCGATCCAGGGCGACTTCAACTACCTGCGCGGTCGCCAGGGCCTGCCCCAGATCACCGGCAAGTTCACCAGCCCCGGGGGGTTGGTTTCGGGATTGCGGGTGAACCGGCTGGCCGCCACCCTGACCACCGATACCCGCCGCGTCCACCTGTCCGACCTCACCTTCACCACCCATGGCGGGGAGGGGCGGGGCGACCTGGAGATCGACTTCGGACAGAAGACCTTCCGCATCGACGGGGGGATCTCCCGGATCGACCTCGGCGACTTCAACCCCGAGGTGCAGGGGCGGATGGACCTGACCGCCCGCAGTTCGGGACGGTTCAACCTCGACCCCCTGACCGTGGAAATCCGCCTGGACAACGTCAGCTACTACCGGGATCGCCCCTTCTCGGTGATGGCCAGCGCCGATTTCCTGACCGATTTTTCCGACTTCACCCTCCACGGCCAGGGCGAGATCATCCACCCTTTTGGCCGCTCCCCCATGGCCATCGACCTGACCAAGAGCGGCACCGGCTACGCGGGCAAGTACACCCTGACCCTGCACGATCTCGACCTGTTGATCCCCTGGCAGAACAACTCGGGCACCATGCAGCTGATGGGGCAGATCCGGGGAGACCGGCAGGAGGGCCTCCACCATGAGGGGACGGCCATCCTCACCGGCCCGGTGCTGTTCATCCCGAATTTCCCCCACACCCTCGACAAGTTCTCCGGCCTGGTCACCTTCACCGACGGCCAGTTCACCTTGCAATCGCTGAAGGGAGAACTCGGCGGAGGCGGTGTGACCGGGTCGGGCCACGCCGAAGTGGCCGGAGGGGCGCTGAAGACCCTGTTCCTCAACTTCATCGGCCGGGGGATGACCATCTACCCGCTCAACCGGGTCTCCGGCAAGGTCGATGCCGACCTGACCCTGCGGAAGCTCCAGTCCCGCACGCTGCTGTCGGGCAACATGGAGTTCTCTTCGACGGTGTGGGAGCGGGAATTGGCCGAAGGGGTCTCCTTCTACTCGGGCCCCCACACGCTGGACCCCGCCGAAGCGGGCCTGCTGGACAGAATCGAATTCGACATCCGCATGAGCGGCGCAAACGACGTCTGGATGAACAACTCGTTTGGCAAGATCAAGGGCAAATTCAACCTGCACCTCACCGGCAGGCGCGACAACCCCATGATCCGGGGAGCCATCGAGGGCGAAAAGGGGGAGATCTACTTTTCCGACCGGGTGTTCCAGCTGATCAAGGGGCGCCTCTCCTTCAACAACCCCTTCCGCATCGACCCGCTGATCCAGATGGAAACCGAAGCCTTCGTGCAGAACTACCGGATCCGCTTCACCGTCAACGGCACCGCATCGCACCCCCGCCCCGAGTTTTCGGCCTCCCCCCCCCTGCCCCCCGCCGACATCCTGGCCCTCATCTCGCTAGGCGAGCTGTTCAAGCGATCGGGTTCGAGCGAGATCAGTTCGCAGATCACCAGCGCCACCTTCCTCACTGGCGTGCTCACCGACGAGATCAAGAACCGCACCCACAAGTTTTTGGGTTTGGACCTGCTGCGCATCGACGCCCTGTTCACCGGACAACCCTCGATCAACACCTCCCGCCTCACCATCGGCAAGGCCCTCACCAAGGACCTGATCGTGGTGTATTCCACCAACCTCTCCCCGTCCCGACAGGATTCTCCCCGGCAGGAGATCATCTACGTCCAGTACCAACTCTCTCCGGCGATATCGCTGATAGGCATGAAAAATGAAGAGGGCCAACTCAGTTTCGACATTCACTTCCGTCGCCGCGATTAGCCTGGCCCTGTGGGGGCTGCTGACCGCCTTGCCGGCCTGGGCCGCAGGGGATTCGATCGTTCGCCGCATCCTCTTCGAAGTCCAGGGACCGACCACTCACCAGGAGATGGAGGGTTTTCACGACCTGCTCCCCTTAGGCGAAGGGGCCCCCTTCAACCGCCGGTTGCTGCGCATCGGCATGGACAACCTCAACCGTACCGGCCTCTTCTCCGACATCGATGCCCACACCGCCGAGGCCGAAGGGGGGGGGGTGATCCTGCGGTTGACCCTGACCCGCAGATACCGGCTGGTGGCGGTCCGTTTTCGCATGATCGGCCCCGGATACGGCAGAAACGTGGCCCAATCGGTGTTTTCGGTCAAGAAAAACGACTACTACGACCCGCTCAAGGTGGAGCGGGCAATTGCCGAAATCCGCACCTTCCTGCGCCACCGCGGCTATGCCCAGGCCCAGGTCCAGGCCCACCCCACCCTGAATCCTGCCGAACGCACCGCCCGCATCACCTTTTCGATCACCCGGGGCCCGGCACGTCCCGTGGGCCGGGTGACCCTGGACGTTTCCCCCCCCGAAATGAAGGCCTCCCTGGAAAAGGTGTTCGCCGGGATCGCCCCCTATTCGCCGGCCGCCATCGAGGAGGGGAGCGACCGTTTGCGCCGATTGTTGAAGAAAAACCGCTACTACTTCCCCGAGATCTCGATCGAAGACGGGGCGGCCGCCGCGACCAGCGGCCCGGTCGACCTCAAGGTCACCGTGAAGTGCGGGTTCCAGTACCAATTCGAGTTCATCGGCATCAAAAACCGCTTTTCCCTGATCAGCGACATCTGGGAGAAGAAGGTGTTCGAGAAGTGGGCCGAGGAGGAGAGCCGCTCCCGCCTCAGCCAGGCCCTGAAAAACGAGGGTTACCTCGATGTGGTCGTCCAATCGCAGATCCGCGAGGAGGGCACCACCAAGCGGATCACCTTCACTGTCGCTCCCGGCACCCGCTTCTCTTTGGGCCAGGTAAGAATCACCGGCAACCAGGCGTTCTCCACCAAACAACTGCTGTCGCTCATCCGGGTCGATGACCTGCTGTTCGAGAAGCTCTTCTGGCTCCGCACCAGCGTGCTGCAGGGCGATTTGGACACGCTGCGCCAGTTCTACGTGGCCCGCGGCTACACCGGGGCCCGCATCGGCATCGTGCCCAACTTCGGCAAAAAACAGGCCGAGATCGAGATCCGCATCGACGAGGGCAAACGGGTCACCATCGATCAGGTGACTTTCTCCGGCAATCAAGCCCTGGAAACCAGGGTTCTGACCCCCCTGGTGCTTTCGTCTCCGGGCACCCCGTATCAGCAGCGTCGGGTGGACAGCGACGTGTCCCGGCTGCTGGCCTTCTACCAGCACAACGGGTTCGACCAGGTCGAGATCGCGGTGGAGTTGTCGCCTGGCGAGGCCAAAAACCTGCTGTTCCGCATCGTCGAGGGCTCCCGCCAGGTCATGGGCAAGCTGGTCCTGATCGGCGCCTCCAACGTCCAGGCTCACTTGCTGACCGCGCAGTTCCCGCTTTCCCCCGGCGCCCCCTACGACCGACGCAAGGTCGACCAGTTTCTGTCCGAGATGGAGGCCAGTGCGCTGTTCAACGAGATCCACCTGAGCAAGGTGCCGGCCCGAAACGATACGGTCGACGTGTTGATCCGGGTGATCCCCGACCGCAACCGCTTCTACGGTTTCGGCCTGGGTTGGGAAGAGCGCAAGGGGCTACGGGGCACGCTGGAGTACCAGGAAAAAAACCTGTTCAACTCCACCACCCACCTCTCCTCGCTCTTCCAGATCGGCCTCAACGAGCGGCGGGGGATCCTGGCCCTGGAGTGGCCCTACCTGTTCCACCGCAAACTCAACACCAGCCTGCAGTTGTGGGAAGAGGACGAAGTCTTCCCCAGCTACGAATTCGTACGCACCGGGATCGGCGCATCGGTGATGCGGCGCCTGGGTGACAGGATGACCCTGGTCGGTTCCCTGAAGTGGTACCGGACCCGTCTCACCGACCTGCTGGTACCCGAATCGGGGGTGGACCGGTTGCGCACCCCCTTCGACACCACCGCCCTCACCCTCTCGCTGACCCGGGAGAACCGGGACGACCCCTTCAACCCCACCCGCGGCACCCGCATCCTGGCCGACATGAAGATCGGCCTGCCCCTGGTCCAGCAGAGCCACACTTTTCTGAAGCTCTACTGGAGTTTCCAGCAGCACTTCCCGCTGTTCAAGCGGGGGGTCTTTTCGGCGGCGGTGCGCAACGGACTGGGTTGGGGCGACATGTCGATCACCGAGCGGTTCTTCTCGGGAGGCCCCAATTCGTTTCGCGGCACCCGCATCGACCGGCTCGGCCCGATTTTTTCCGGCACCAGCAAGCCGGTCGGCGGCAACGCCATGCTGATCTTCAACTTCGAAGCCACCTTCCCCCTGTCGATCGTCCCCATCGACAACGTCTACTACGCCTTCTTCTGCGACCTGGGCAACGTGTTCAGCCACTCGACCGATTTCAATCTGAGCGGGCTGGAGCGGGCGTTCGGCTTCGGCCTGCGCTACCGCACCGCCCTCGGGCCGCTGCGCCTCGACCTGGCCTGGAACCCCAATCCCGGGCTGGGACGAAAACTGCAGTTCTTCATCGGGATCGGCAATGCTTACTAACCTCCTGCTGCTCACCGCCCTGCTCGCCCCAAACACCGACTGGGTCTTGCAGGACCGGATCGCCGCTTTCGTCGGCGACCGCATCATCACCATGACCGAGGTCGACCTGGCCATCCAGATCTATCCGGTATTCCGGCGCACCGACGAGTCGGAAGGGACTTTCTACACCCGGGTCTTATGGGAGTTGATCCACCAGAAGCTGGTGGCCGCCGAGTTCGGCGACGAGTTCGCCCCCGATGAAAAGGACTACGAGGCGACGCAGACCGCGATCATCACCAAGGCCGGATCCCTGGAGCGGCTGCTCACCCTGCTGGCCCGCTTCGACATGGATTGGCAGGACCTGCGAACGTTCATCGCCGACCGGGTCCTGACCGAGAAGGTGATCAAGGAAAAATTCTCGCTCAAGATCACCGTCTCCTTCGAGGACATCGAGGCGTTCTACCAGCAGGAGTACCTTCCCCCCCAGCGGGCCATCGGTTCCGAGCCGCGATCCCTGGTCGCCATGGCGCCGGTGATCGAACAGTACCTGCGCCAGCAGCGGACCCTGGAAAAACTCGCCGACTGGTACGACGACCTGGTCGCCGTCGCCCGGGTGGAGATCAAGTGGAGGAGCCCCGAATGAACCTGTTCGAAGGTAAAAAGCAAGGTCCCAAGAGGATTGCCGACTTCGTCGTACACCAGCCGGTGGACGGCATCTTCAAGGTGGTCGAAGTTTCCCGGAAAAAGAAGGGCGACGGCTCCGCCTTCCTGGTGGTCACCCTGGCCGACCCCTCGGGCCGCATCCCGGCCAAGGTGTGGGATCAGGTGGAAGCGGCGGGCCAGGTGCTGCGCCCCGGGGCCATCTGCCACATCGGCGGCGAGGTGGGGGAATACCAGGGGCGAAAGGACCTCAAGATCGTCCGCTTCCGCCCGGCAATCCCGGGCGACCCCGGTTTCGATCCCGGCGAATTCGAGGAGCGTCCCCCGTTCGACACGACCGCCGTCTACCAGGACCTGCTGGCCTTCCTGCGCACCCTGCTGGTACGCCCGCACCTGCGCCTGCTGCTCGACCGCTTCGACGAACGGTTCGGCGCCACCTTCGCCCGTCATTACGGCGCACAAAGGGTCCACCATGCCCACCTCGGCGGCCTGCTCCGCCATACCGATTCGCTGGTGCGAATGGGCGCCGTGGTCGCCGGGCACTATCGGCTGGACCGGGAGATCCTCTGCCTGGGTGCCTTTCTGCACGACATCGGCAAGACGGTCGAATTCACCATCGAGCCGGCCCCCGATCTCTCCCCCGCCGGGGGATTGCTCGGCCACATCCTGATCGGCTGCCAGATGGTTCAGGAGATGAAGGCGACCATCCCCGGCTTCCCCGAAGCCGACGCGCTGGCCTTGCTCCACCTGCTGGTCTCGCACCACGGGCAAAAGGAATTCGGCTCCCCCGAGCCCCCCAAGACGCCGGAGGCGATGGCCCTGCACTGCCTCGACCTGCTCGATTCCCGCCTCGACATCTTCCGTGCCGTGGCCGCCCCCGAGAACAACGACCAGCCCCTGCCCCGGTTTTCCGACTACAACACCTACCTGGGAGTCCGGGTCTACCTTGCCGCGCCCCCCATTGTCCCCGAATCCTGACCGCTGCCCGGTGTGCGGTTCAGCGGACCTGGTGCCGGCCGAGCGTCAGGAATCCCCTTCGTTCGAGCCCCCCCTGGCGGCCGTCGTCGGCGCGGGGGTCCTGCTCCTGATGGCTTTTCTGGGTATCGCGCTGCTGGCCTCGCTGGTCTCGCTGCCCCTGCTGGTGGTCGCGGTAGCGGCGGGAATCGCCTGGTGGCG
>CAZTNO010000100.1:0-9321 GCA_964614865.1 uncultured Clostridia bacterium | reverse complement strand
GCTCTACCCCCTTGACTCGGCACGTCTAATGGGCGTCCCCCCCGGCCGGTCGAAGCCATCTTCCCCAAGGGGCCTCACCTGTGTTACCATCGAGCCACCGATGCGCAAGTCACTGTTTGTTTTTTTCATCCTGGGGATCGTCCTTTCCCTCCAGGCGAGTCGCCGGCCAGTGGTGGTTTTTCGTACCCAGGACGGCCTGCCCCAGAACCGCATCAGTGCGCTAACCCAAGACAGGCTGGGGAGGCTCTGGGTGGGAACGCAGAGTGGCGTGGCCGTTTACGATGGCGCCCGCTTCGACACCTTCACCATCCGCGACGGGCTGGCGGGCAACACCATTCTGCGGCTGCTGTTGGATGAGCCGGGCAACGTCTGGGTGGTCACCCCCCAGGGTATCGGCCGCCTGTCCGGCAACCCTCCGGTGGAGCGACTCGCCTTGCCCCCCGACCTCGTGCGCGATGCGTGCCTCGCCCCCGACCAGCGAGGAGTGTGGGTGCTGACCGAGCAACAGGTGCTGGAGACCTCGGGCACCACGGCCCATCCGGCCCGGCTGCGTTTGCCCGAAGGGGCGCGCCCCCGGGCCATCGCCGCCCTCCCCGGGGCGACCTGGGTGATCGGCGAGGAGACCGCCTGGTGTTTCGGTGCGGCGGGAACCCGGCAGGTCTCCCTCCCCTCCGCGGGCCGCTTCGCCCGGGTGCTCGGAGGCCGTGTCCTCGTCGGCATGGCCCAAGGGTTTGCCTGGCTGGAAGGCGACTCCCCCCAGCTTCTCCCCCTCTCCCCCCAGCTTCCCGCAGGCACTCCCGGCGGCTGGGATGCCCTGCTCGACCCCTCGGGCCGGCTGGTTCTGGCCACCGACGGGGGGCTGATGCGTCAGGATGGCCAGGTCTGGGAACTCATCGATGAATCGCAGGGGCTGACCAACAGCCAGGTGTTGTCGGTGCTCGCCGACCGCGAGGGCAACCTGTTCGCCGGCACCGAGATCGGCCTGCACCGTATCGCCCCCTACCCTTTTCAGCAATTCGAGGAACGGGACGGGCTCCCCTCCGGCCAGATATGGGATTTTCTGGAAGAGGAGGACGGAACCGTCCTGCTCGCATGCACCGGCGGGGTGGCGCGTTACCGCAACGGACGCATCGTGGCCACCGCCATCAACCGCTCCTTGAAAAACCAATCGATCCGCTCGATTCTGCCATTGCCCAGCGGAGGCTACCTGCTGGGTTGCCGCAACGGCGAAGTGATCGAGTGGGACGGCGGTTCCAGGCAGATTTTGCGCTACCGGGGCGCTGGCGTCCTGCACGGCGCCCGCGACCACCGGGGCACCCTGTGGCTGGCGACCGAAAACGGGCTGGTGGAAACCGACGGCCGGGTGTTTCAGCAGTACCCCACCGACCTCGCCGACGCCGCGGTCTGGGACGTTGCCCCCCTGGCCCCCGGTCAACTCCTGGTCGGCACCCAGCACGGAGTCCGGCTCTTTTCCGATGGGAAATACCTGCCGTCGTCCTGGCAAACCCTGGTGGGCGATGTTTACGTCAATCAGATCCACGTGGTCACCCCGCAGGAGGTCTACTTCGCCACCGAATCTTTCGGGGTGATCGCCATTTTGGAGGGCCAACGACAGGTCTTCGACCGAGCCACCGGATTGCTTCACGACGATGCCTGGTCGGTGCTCCGGGATCGGGACGGCTCCCTGTGGGTGAATTCCACCCGCGCCCTGGACCGGATCCATCGCGGCTGGGTGACCCATTTCAACCGCGACAGCGGGCTCATCGGCGACGAAGGGTGCATTCACGCATCGTTCCAGGCCCGCGATGGTAAGCTCTTCTTCGGCATCGTTCCCGGCCTGGTCGTTTGCACCCCCCCCGCCTCCTGGCCCCTCCCCCCAGCTCCGGTGCTGGCCATCCGGGGGATGACCGCCGCAGATCGCCGCCACTCCATGGCGGTCGACTTCACTCGCCCCGCCGTCCTTCCCGCAGGTTTGAGAAACGTCGAATTGGCCTTCAGCGGGGTCACCTTGAACCCCGAGTCCCCCTTGCTGTTCCGCACCCGGCTCTCCCCGTTCGATGACCAGTGGTCGCCCCCCACCACCGCCACCACCTTCCGCTACACCAACCTCCCCGCCGGCAGCTACCAGTTCGATGTCCAGGCCCTGACCGGGGGCCGGGGAGCCCGCACCCGGCTGATCCCTCCGGTCACCTTCACCGTCACCGCCCCCTTCCACACCCGCTGGTGGTTTCTGTTCGGCATCGCCGCCATCGCCGGCATGCTCCTTGCCTGGGCGATCCGCATCCGCATCCGCCGGCTCGAACACCAGAAATCGCAACTCGAAAAACTGGTATCCGCCCGCACCGCAGAACTGGCCGACCGGAACCGGGAGTTGGCACAAATCTCGGTAACCGACCCCCTGACCCAGCTGAAAAACCGACGCTACCTCGACGCCAAGATCGAGGAGGACCTCCACCGGATCCGGCGCAGCCTTCACCGCTCCGCACCTTCCACCGAAGCCGAATCGGCCCCCATCACCCTGGGGGTCTTCCTGATCGACATCGACTTCTTCAAGCGGGTCAACGACCTGTATGGCCACAAGGCCGGCGACTCGGTGATCCAAAGCATCGCCCTCCGTCTCACCGCCCAGCTCCGCCAATCGGATACGGTGGTCCGCTGGGGGGGAGAGGAGTTTTTGATCATCACCCGGGAATCGGCCACAAGCCGCCTCCACGACCTGGCCGAAAAGCTGCGCCTGGCGGTCTCCGGCCAGCCGTTCCCCATCGAACAGGGCATCGAATTGAACCGGACCATCTGCGTCGGCTTTGTCCCCTTCCCGTTTCTGCCGGGGGAGATGGACCAACCCAACTGGGCTCAAGTGCTGGCTTTGGCCGATTCGGCGCTCTACCTTGCCAAAAACAACGGACGCAACCGCTCGATCGGCATCGCCCCGGGGGATCGCCCCTGGGATCGTCCCGCGCGCGATCTCCTCGCCGATCTGGCCCAGGCCGTTTCCGCCGGTTATCTGCGCGTCATTTCCCAGGGCGGCCCGGTCCACCTCCCCGCGATCATTCAGGAGCATTCATGCTCGGATCCATCGGCCTGCCCGAACTGATCCTCGTCTTTGTCGTCGTCCTCCTCCTCTTCGGACCCGACAAGTTGCCCCACTTCGCCAAAACCCTGGGGAAGACCGTGCGCGAGTTCCGCTCCACCGTCGAAGACGCCAAGTCGGCCATTCACGACGAGATCGAAAAGTCCACCGGCGGCACCACCGAGCTGCGGGAGGTGGAACGCGACCTGCGCCAGGCCATCGTTTCGCCGTGGAACCCGGTCACCCCTCCTGGTCGCCCCGCCCCGGTTCCAGAAACTGGGAAAGAGGTACTCCCCCCTCTTCCGGAAACCGAGGTTTTGGTAGCAGATCGGGAAAGGACGGGTGGAGAGTGAAACGCACCCAGGCCAACGAAATGACCTTCTTCGAGCACCTGGGAGAACTGCGCAAGCGTCTCCTCTTCTCGGTGCTCTACATCCTGATCTTCTTCCTGCTGGCCTGGAGCGTCGTCGATCGCATCTACCGCTGGCTCTCCTTGCCGATCACCCGCCTGCTCCCTCCCGGACAGCACCTGGTATTCACCTCGCTTGCGGAACCCTTCATGATGTACGTCAAGGTGGCCTTCATCGCCGGATTGTTCGCCGCCTCCCCCTTCATTTTCCACCAGCTGTGGCTGTTCATCGCCCCCGCCCTCTTCCCCCGGGAACGGCGGTTGGTCCTCCCCTTCGTCTTTTTCACCACCCTGTTTTTCCTGCTCGGCGGGGCCTTCGGCTACTATCTGGTATTCCCGGCTGCCTGCAGATTTTTCCTCGGCATCGGCCAGGACTTCACCCCGATGATCACCATCCAGGATTACTTTTCCCTGGCCTTCCAGGTGCTGCTGGGTATCGCCGTGATCTTCGAATTGCCGGTGCTGATCTTCCTGCTGGCCCGCTTCGGCCTGGTGACTTCGCGCTTCCTGCTGCGCCACTTCAAATACGCCGTGATCGCCATCTTCGTTTTGGCGGCGGTGATCACCCCGACCCCCGACGTGGTCACCCAGTCGATGTTCGCCCTGCCGATGGTCCTCCTGTACCTCCTGGGCATCGGCATCGCCGCCCTGGTCGAGCGGCGCAAACCCGATCCCGACCCGGAAAGCTAGCCTCGCTTGCTGGCCCGGCGAAGGGCTGCCACCGCCCGGTCGATATCGGCATCGTCGATGTCGGCATGGGTGACGAAACGGATCCGGCCAAAACCAAAGGGGAGGGCCAACACCCGTTCGGCGGCGAGCCCGGAAACGATCTCCCTGACCGACCCCGCCGGCTCCCTCACGGTGACGATCACGATGTTGCTGTCGACCCCCCGGGGATCGATGGTCAGGCCAGGAATGGCCGCAACCCCGGTGGCCAAACGGCGGGCCCGGACGATGTCTTCGGGTAACCGGGCGACCATGTGCTGCAGCGCCACCCGGCCGGCGGCGGCCAGCACTCCGACCTGACGGAGCGCCCCCCCCAGCACCCGGCGGTAGTGGCGGGCGCTGCCAATGAAAACTCGGGAACCGCACAGCATCGATCCCACCGGCGCCGACAGCCCTTTGGACAGGCAGAACATCAGCGAATCCACGGGGGCCGCCAAATCGCGAGCCGAAACGCCGAGAGCGGCAGCGGCATGGAACAGGCGCGCGCCGTCGAGGTGCAAAAACAGCTCGCGCTCGCGGGCGTAACGGCCCATCCGTTCCATCCCTGCCACGTCGATCACCGTCCCCCCGTGGTAGTTGTGACTGTTTTCCAGGCAAATGCCGGCGGTAGGGATCTGGTGCCCCCCGGGCTTTGGGTTGAACCGGCTGTCCAACTCGGATTCGTCGGGCAGCCCCCGGTGAGAAGGATAGATCCGGGGGACGGCCCCGGCCACGCTGGCGATGTTCCCCTCCTCGTAGAGCAGGATGTGGCAGAACTCCTCGACCAAAACCTCCTGGCAACGCACCCCGTGGGCCAGCAAGGCGGCGGTGTTAGCCATCACCCCCGAAGGCATGAACAAGGCCGCCTCCTTGCCGACAAGGCTCGCCGCCTCGGTTTCCAGTTCCTTGACCGTCGGGTCGTCGCCCAACACGTCGTCGCCCACCTCGGCCTCGGCCATCGCCCGGCGCATGGCCGCGGTCGGTCTGGTCACCGTATCGGATCGAAAATCGGACCATCCCTGATAACTCATGAATTCTCCTTATCCTGACATCTGGAAAAGCCACCGCGCGGTGCGGATCGACGGCACTCCGTCCCGCTATCTTATCCGGCGACAAGGCCCTCCGTCAAGCGCCGTCCCCTAGCAATGCCCCGGCAGAACGACTATAATCGGATTGGTGTAAAACCTTCGGGAGACTAGAAAATGCCCCATGCCCATTTGCTCGGCATCGGCGGGACGGGAATGAGCGCCTTGGCGGGCCTGCTGGTCGAGGCGGGCTGGCGTGTCACCGGTTCCGACCAGGCCGTTTATCCTCCGGTCGACGCCCTGCTCGAAAAACTGGGCATCGACGTCGGTCAGGGGTACGCGGAGGGCACCCTGCCCATCGCCGCGGACCTGTACGTGATCGGCAACGTGATCTCCAGAGGCAATCCCCAGGCCGAGCTCATCCTGAACCAGGGGCTCCCCTATCTGTCGATGGCGGAGGCCCTCTACCGCCACGCCATCGCCGGTCGGGAATCGTGCGTGATCGCCGGTTCCCACGGCAAGACCACCATCACCTCGATGGTGGCCCACATCCTGGCCAAGACCGGGCGGGATCCGGGCTTCTTCGTCGGCGGCAAACCGGCCAATTTTCCGGCCAACTACCGCCTGGGTCGCGGCCGATTTTTCGTCTCGGAGGGCGACGAATACGAAACGGCCTTTTTCGACCGGGCGAGCAAGTTTCTCCACTACCACCCTCGCTATCTGGTGCTGACCAGCCTGGAGTACGACCACCTCGATGTGTTTCCCAGCGAGGCGCTCTACCTCAAGAGTTTCCAGAACCTGGTGAATCAGGTCCCCGGAGACGGGTTGATCGTCGCCCACCACGATTTCCCGATGGCCCGCGAGGCGGTGGCGCGCGCCTTTACCCCGGTGGTGTTCTACGGGGAAAACGGAGGCGACGTGCGCATTTCGGATGTGGCCCAGAGCCCTGCCGGGCTCGCCTTCACCCTGCGGGGCGATCACTGGGACCATCGCCTGACCCTGGCCATCAAGGGACGCTACAACGCCTGTAACGCCGCCGCAGCCGCCATCCTCACCGCCCGCCTGGGAGTGCCCGAAGAGGCCGTGGTGCGGGCCCTGGCCTCGTTTGCCGGGGTGGATCGCCGGCTGCAGACGATCGTCCGCCACAACAAAATCGAATACCTCGAAGACTTCGCCCATCACCCGACCGCCATCGCCAGCGTGTTGGCCAGCCTGCGCGAAGAGCATTCGGGATGCCGCCTGGTGGCCGTGTTCGAGCCCCGCTCCTGGAGCCTGCGTCGCAATTTTTTCCAGACCCCCCTGGCCTGTTCCCTTTCACTGGCCGACGAAATCGTTTTGGGCGAAGTCTACGAAGCAGAAAAAATCCCGGTTCAGGAAAGGCTCGACCTCGACCGCCTTTGCGCCGAACTGACCGCCTTGGGGCGGCAGGTGACCCGGGGGGGAAACGCCGACGAGATGTGGTCCGCCTTGACCCAACGGGATTCCGGCACACCGACCGTGGTGGTGCTCCTCTCCAACGGAAGCTTCGGCGGCCTGCCGGCCCGCCTCCGGTCGCTGGCCTAGCCCTCCGGGAGGCCCCCCTCGGGCCAGGGGGGGATAGCGAAGCGCTGGCAGATCAAGTTCCAGCGAAAGGTGCCCAGCAGGGCGGGGCGGCGCAGTTCGGGCGCCAGTTGCTTGACGAAAACCGCCGTTCTCGCCTCCAGTTCGGCATCGCCAACCAGCGAATCCAGGATCTGTTGCTTGAGGGCCGGGGCCGAATGGACTCGCGACTCTTTCAGCGCCGTCACCAGGGCCTCGAATCCACCCCGGAAGGGGATCAACGGTTCGGGCAAGCGGTCCAGAAAGGCGACCCAGGGATCCCAAGGATCGATTTCCTTCTCTTCCCGTTGCCCCTCTCCCACCCGCAATTCCAGAAACTCGTGGTAGCGTTTGCGCACTTCGGCGGCAAAGGGGCGCAAGCCGGTGGGCTTTTTGCCCCGCTTCTGCTGGCGGGCGGCCACCTCCAGCAGGGCCTCCTCCACCACCCGCCAGGGGATCCCCTTCTCCCACCAGTGCCAGGCCAGATGAAAATCGTGCGGAGTCACGAAAAAACGGATGGCCAGACGGCGATCGAGAAAATCGATCACCCGCACGATCGCCTCCCTGGCCCCGGCCGGAGTCGGGTCTTCCCTTTTTGGATTTGCGGCGATCACGGCGATGTTTGCCAGGGGGACCCGGCCGCCAGCTGGATCAGCCCCTGGCAGACCAGATCGGGCCGATAGACCTGTGGCGCGGGGATGTAGGAAAGGAGCGGCGCCATCCCCCCGCCGGTGGCAAGCACCGGGGCGGCACAGGCGAGTCTCTCCCGGTAGGCGGCAATCAGCCACCGCAACCCCCCCACCAAACCGTAAAACACCCCGGCCTGGACATTTGCCGCGGTGGTCAGGCCCAGCGGGTCGGTGGCGATTGCCACGGGAATCTCTTTGAGTTTTGCTGTGTTGCGGGCGAGCGCCCCGAACTGGGCAACGATCCCGGGCAGGATGGCGCCGCCGAGGTAAGTCGGGCCGCGATCGATCACATCGATGGTGACCGCGGTCCCGCAGTCGATGATCAGCAGCGGAGGGTGGTGGTCAGCCAAGGCGCCGGCGATAGCACAGATGCGGTCGGCCCCCAGGGTCTGCGGGTTGGGGATCCCCCAGCTCATCCCCGCTAGCGACTGCCAGGACACCTCGTGGATTTGGTTGCCAAACCTGGTTGACAGGGCCTCGATCAAGGGGGGGGTCAGGTGTGGCACCACCGAGGCGATGATCGTTCGGGCAGGTTCCCGGGCGTCGATGCGACGAGTCAGGCGTTGCGCCCAGCGATCGCCTCCGCGGCAGGGGGTCACCACCCGCAGGGGAAGGCCGCAACCTGCGGGTCCGCGGACAGTCACCCGGGTGAACGAGTTGCCCAGGTCGATTGCGATCAGGTCGGGCATTTCACCGCAATCCCGCTCAACGACCGGTGCCATGGAACGGTTTGCGGAAATCGAAGGCTCACTTCTTCTCGGTTGGAGATGGCGGGGCCGATTGCGATTCGGGCGGGACCTTGCGCTTGCCTTCGGCGCCGGAGCGAATCTCTTCAACCCCCCCTTCGTAGATCCGGGTTTCGTCGGCAAGCCCGGAGTGGAAAGCGTTGGCCTTGGTGATCACGTCGGCGACCGAATTCTTGACCGCGATCTTTTCCCCGCCGGTCAGGGTGATCACCGTGTCGCCCGCGCTCTCCACGGTCTGGATCAGGTCGACGTTCAAGAGAATCTCCGTGCCATCGGTGCGTATCAAGCGAATCATGGGTACCTCGCTGGTCGTCCCTCGATCGGTCGCAAAGGATCGTCTCCAGGGTGATGATACCATGACCGATCAAACCCGCGCAACGCAGTTCCGCCCTGGTTTCTAGTCTTTGACGTGATCTTCCTGCATCATGAACACGTCGGAGAGCTTGGAGAAACCCTGCTCGGGGCCGATCTGGCGCAGGGCCATGCACGCCGCGTCCTGCTCGGCCTCGCGCTTGCTCCGCCCCTTGCCCCGACCCACCTCGGTCCCGTCCAGGTAGACGGCCATGACGAATTCGGTGTGCGGCGGCTTGCCCCGTTCGCCAATCAACTGGTAGATGGGCAGTGTTTTCTGGTACTTTTGGGCCACTTCCTGCAGCTCCGACTTGAAGTCGTTGATGCGCGAGGGGCGCTCGTGGAGTTTGCCGATCGCTTCGCCGAGCAGCGAGGTGAGGACCCCCTGGGCCGCTTTCAATCCGCCGTCGAGGTAGACGGCTCCGATCAGGGCCTCGAAGGCCGAGGAGACGATGTTGCGGTTCAGGCGTCCGCGGTTGCGCTCCTCGCCCTTGCCGAGTTGTAAAAAATCGGCCAGTTCGATTTTGCCCGCCGCCTGGAACAGCGATTCGGTGGAGACCAGGTGGGCCTTCATCTTGGCCAGCTCCCCTTCAGACAACTCGGGAAAGCGGCGAAACACGTGCTCGGTGACCAGCAGTCCGATCACCGCATCGCCCAAAAACTCGAGTTTTTCGTTGTCTTCGCTGGCCTGGGGCACGCCCTCGCCAAACGAGCGATGGGTCAAAGCCACCGCCAGCCAGTGTCCACT
>CAZTNO010000099.1:0-9416 GCA_964614865.1 uncultured Clostridia bacterium | reverse complement strand
GAGGAACGGAGCCGGTAGAAATCAAAAACCGGTTTTCGCGGTGAGTGGCTGGCACCTGGGACAGAAGCGGGTGGTTCTGCCGCCCGCGAGGGTCTTGGCGAGGGTCGTGCCGCAGTAGAAGCACGGCTCTCCGTCCCGCCCGTAAACCTGGACGTGCCCGCCATGACTTCCCGGCTCGCCGGCGGGGGTGAAGTAGTCGGCCAAAGTGGTCCCGCCGTGGGCGATCCCCTCGCTGAGCACCGCCACCACCGCCCGCGCAAGCCGGGCCAGCTTTCGCGGAGAGAGCGACGGCACGGGCTGGTGGGGATGGACGCCGGCGGCGAACAGGATCTCGTCGGCGTAGATGTTGCCGATTCCGCATAGCACCGTCTGGTCGAGCAGCACCGCCTTGGCGCCGCGGCGCGAGGTAACCCCGCTAAGGACCAGGCGAACCGTTTCCAGGGCCAGCGGTTCGGGGCCAAGCCCCGGCAGCAGGGGCTCGCCAGCACCGGTCAGGCGCACCCGGGCAAACTTGCGGGCATCGACCAGCCACAGCGGGGAGAGCCCGGCAAAGCGCAGCACCATCCGCCCATAATCGGGCACGGCCGGGTGGCCGATCAGGGAGAGACGCCCCGACATGCGCAAGTGGATGGTCAGCGTCGCCCCGCCCGAAAACTCCAGACAGATGTATTTGCCGCGGCGAAACACCCGGCAAACCCGCTGGTTTTTCAGCCCCCCCATGGCGGCAAAATCGGGCGCGGTCCTGGCCCAGAACACCTCGGCCCCGAGGTAGTTCAGACCGGAAAGTTGCGGCGCAAGCTCCCGGACGATGGTCTCGACCTCGGGGAGTTCGGGCATGGCGACGGGTCGCGGATCAGGGCTTGCCTGCCCGGGCGACGGCAAGCACCCGGGAAAACACCCGCAGCGCGTTGCCCCCCCAGATCTTGGCGATATCCTGCTCCGAATAGCCCCGCGCCACCAGCTCGCGGGTGATCGCCGGCAACTCGGTGACATCGCGGCAATCGGCCAGCCCGCCGCCGCCGTCGAAGTCGGTGCCGATACCGACGCTATCGATCCCGGCCACCTTCACGATGTGATCGATGTGATCGACCGCGTCTTTGACGGTGGCGAGCGGTTGGGGGTAGGCGAGATCGATTTCCTCCCACTCGCGGGAGAGGGCCTCGCGCTCGGCCGCATCGGTGATCCGGTTCCAGGACCCCCAGCGGGCAGCGACCTTCTCTCGCAACCGGCCGAAGGCCTTGCTGCGCTCGGGATTCTCCGGCGTCTTCTTCACGTATTCGGAGAGGATGCAGAGCTGGACGACACCGCCCTTGCCGGCGATCGCCCGCAACTGGTCGTCGCTCAGGTTGCGCGGATGGTCGCACAAGGCCCGCGCGCAAGAGTGCGAGGCGAGCACCGGGGCGCGGCTGCGGGCCAGCACGTCCGACAGGCTGCGATCCGAGATGTGGGAGACGTCGATCATCAGGCCCAGGTCATTCATCCGCCGGACCACCTGGCGGCCGAAGCGGCTGAGCCCCCGGTCCCGCGGATCGTCCTCGTCGGTGGAGGAGTCGCAGATGTCGTTGTCGGCGGTGTGGGAAAGGGTGACGTAACGGACCCCCCGATCAAAATACCGGTCGAGGGCGCCGAGATCGCGATGCACCGGATAGCCGTTTTCCAGGCCGATGTAGATCGCCCGCTTGCCCGTTGCCGCGATGCGCAGGCCGTCCTCGGGAGTCAACGCCCGCTCGCAGACATCGGGATGATCCCGGAACATGGCCTCGAGCGCCGCCAGCACCCGCTCCGCCTCCTGCCTGGCCTGCCGGTTGCCCGCCGCGGTGCGCGGCCCCTGGGGGACGAAGACGGCGAAAAACGAGGCGTCGAGCCCCCCTTTTTCCATGCGCGGAAAGTCCTGCCTTCCCCCTCCCCGGGAGCTGCTGTCGTGCCGCTGGGCGATGTTCCAGCCCGGAGCCAGCAGCAGGAAGGGGGTGTCGCAATGGGTATCCAGGGTGAAGATGCGGTGGTGCAGGGCCAGCGCCGCGTCCTCGGGCGCTGCGATGCCGTCGGGTGAGCCGGCACCCGCGGGCCATGAACAAAGGAACGTCAGCACCACGAGCGAAATGATGGATTTCATGCCCCCTTATACTGCCCCGCTGGACGGTTGGTTTTCCGTGAGGCCGGGCCTGCGGTTGGACGGTGGCCAAACCGCTGTGGTATAATTTTTCGATGCTGGACACGAATTTTATCCGCACGCGCATCGACGAAGTCACCCAAGGTGTGGCGAAGAAGGGGGGGATCTTCGATCCCGAACGGTTCACCGCCCTCGACGCCGAACGCCGCCGCCTGATCGCCGCCGGCGACGAGTTGAAGAGCCGCAAGAAGGCCCTGGCCCGCGAGATCGGCGCGTTGCGCGCACAGAAGCAGGACAGCGCGGAACTGGAACGGCAGGGAACGGTTTTGTCGGAGTCGATCGCCGCCGGCGAAGCGGCGCTGGTGGCGGCCGAAACCGCGTTTGCCGACTTCATTCTGACCATCCCCACCCTGCCCCACGATTCGGTCCCTGCCGGGCGGACCGCCGAGCAGAACGTGGTCGTGCGCGAGTGGGGCGAGAAACCGGTTTTTTCGTTTCCCCCCCGCCCCCACTGGGAGATCGGCGAACTCTCGGGCGGGCTCGACTTCACCCGCGCCGCCAAGCTCTCCGGTTCCCGCTTCGCCCTCTACTTCGGCGCCACCGCCCGCCTGGAGCGGGCCCTGATCCAGCTCATGCTCGACGTCCACACCGGGGAGAACGGCTACACCGAAGTGCTCCCCCCGTTTCTGGTCAACGACCTGAGCCTGATCGGCACCGGCAACCTGCCCAAGTTCAAGGACGACCTGTTCAAGGTCGAAAACTTCAACCTCTACCTGGTCCCCACCGCCGAAGTGCCGCTGACCAACATCCACCGCGACGAGGTGCTGGAACCCGAGCAACTGCCCCGCAAGTACGTGGCCTACACCCCCTGCTTCCGCTCCGAGGCGGGTTCCCACGGCAAGGACGTTCGCGGGCTGGTGCGTCAGCACCAGTTCAACAAGGTCGAACTGCTGAAGTTCGCCGACCCCGCCCGCTCCTACGAAGAGCTGGAGTCGCTGACCCGCGATGCCGAAGGGATCCTGCAGCGGTTGGGGCTGCACTACCGGGTGGTCGCCCTGTGCGGCGGCGACATGTCGTTCTCCTCGGCCAAGACCTACGACATCGAGGTCTGGATGCCGGCCCGGGGAGCTTTCATGGAGATCTCTTCCTGCTCGAATTTCGAGTCGTTCCAGAGCCGACGGGCCCGCATCAAGTACCGCACCGCCGGCGGTCAGAAAGAGTTCGTGCACACCCTGAACGGTTCGGGGCTGGCCGCCGGACGCACGGTGGCAGCCGTTTTGGAGAATTACCAGCGGGAAGATGGCCAGGTGGTGCTCCCGCCACCGCTACGCCCCTTCTTTGCAGGCCGCGAACTGCTGTAGACATGCCCTATTACCGCTGCACCCTGATCGATGAGCAGGGGCACATCCACCGCCGCGAGGTGTTTGCCGAAAGTCGTGCTGACGCGCGGGCCCTCTTTGCCAACTCCGACGAAAAGCTGGTGCGGGTGGGGCGCAAGTGGATCAAGAGCCTCCCCCTGTTCAAGTTCTTGCACCGCCACGTGCCGGTGGGCGAGTTCCTGCTGTTCAACCAGGAGATGATCATCCTGCTCAGATCGGGGATTCCCTTCATCCGGGCCATCGAGATCCTCCAGGCCAACACCCGGGGCGCCCGTCTGAAAGCGGTCCTGGCCCGGGCCAGCGGCGACATCCGCAACGGCACCCAGATTTCGGACGCCTTTCCGGCCCGCGAAATCCCTTTCGGGCGGATCTACCGGGCCACCCTCCTTGCCGGCGAAAAGAGCGGCCACCTCGAGGGGGTGCTGGAGAAGTTCAACATCTACCTGGCCAAAATCCACCAGCTCCGCCGCAAAATGGTCAGCAGTCTCTCGTATCCGGTGGTCCTGTTCAGCTTCATGATCGCCATGGTGATGGTGATCATGGTCTACGTGATCCCCCAGTTCTCGGAGTTCTTCGCCAGTTTCGAATCCTCCCTCCCTCCGGCCACCCTGTTCTTCGTATCCATGGCCGATTTTCTCCGATTGCGCGGAGTGGCCATCCTGGTCACCCTTTTTGGCCTCTACGCCGGAGTGCGCCTCCTGGAACGGAGCACCCCCACCATCATCATTCGCGACCAGGTGAAACTGCGCCTCCCCTTCTTCGGCCGGGCTTTGATCGACAACGCCATGTCGGTGTTCACCCGCACCCTGGCCATCCTGATTTCGGGGGGGATCCCGGTCCCCGAATCCAGCGAGATCGCCATCGAAACCTTTGCCAACCGCCACCTGCACGCCCAGATCGCCCACCTGCCCGGCCGCATCCGCGAGGGCAACCTCCTCTCCCAGGTGCTCGAGGGCATCCCCTTCGTGCCCAAGCTGGTGGTCGAGATGATCCGGGTCGGCGAAACCTCGGGCAACCTGGAGGGGGTGCTGGTGGAGAGCGCCCAGTACTACGAGCAGGTGGTCGACAACCGAGTACAGACCTTGATTTCGCTTATCGAACCCGTTATAATCATCGTTTTGGGGATGGTCATCGCGTTCATGCTGGTGTCGGTGTACCTCCCCATCTTCAGTGCCGTGCAGGTCATCAAATGAGCGATGCCGTCGCCTTGGCCGATGTCAAGATCAACTACCCGTTGGTTCAGCGGTTCCCGCCCGAATTCCTGATCAAGAACCTGTTCTTTCCCCTCACCGATGACGACGGGGTGCTCACCGTGGTCATGGCCGATCCCGGGGATCTCGACAAGATTTCGATCATCGAGAATTTCGCCCAGAAGCGGGTGGTCGCCCACCGCGCCGACCGGGACGAGATCGAGAAGATCCTCAAGAAGAGCGACACCTTCACCCAGGTGCTCAAAGACAAGACCGAGACCTTCGTACTGAAAAAGACCGCCGAATCGGCCCCCGACGAAACCATCACCCTGGACAGCGCCAGCGACGAGGACGATTCGATCGTCAAGTTGCTCAACAACGTCATCTACACCGCGGTCACCAAAAAGGCCTCCGACATCCACATCGAGGCGCAAAACGAATCGCTGCGGATCAAGTTCCGCATCGACGGCATCCTGAACCAGATCATGGAGCCGCTCGACGCGATCTTCCACTCTTTCCTGATCACCCGCCTGAAGGTCATCTCCGAGCTCGACATCGCCGAGCGGCGGGTCCCCCAGGACGGCCGCTTCCGCATGAAGTTCAAGCACAAGACCATCGATTTCCGCGTCTCGATCATGCCGGGAGTCTACGGCGAGAACGCGGTAATCCGCATCCTCGACCGCGAGATGATCACCGAAAACGTCGGCGAGCTCAACCTCAAGCAACTCGGCTTCTCCGATTACCTGCTCGAGAAGATCGACTACTACATCCACCAACCCTACGGGATGTTTCTGGTCACCGGCCCCACCGGCAGCGGCAAGACCACCACCCTGTACGCCGCCCTCAACGAGATCAAGAACCCGGCCGACAAGATCATCACCATCGAGGATCCGGTGGAATACCAGATCGAGGGGATCACCCAGATCCCGGTCAACGAGAAGAAGGGGCTCACCTTCGCCCGGGGGCTGCGTTCGATCCTGCGCCACGACCCCGACAAGATCATGGTCGGAGAGATCCGCGACTCGGAGACGGCCCAGATCGCCATCCAGTCGGCCCTCACCGGCCATCTGGTGTTCACCACCGTCCACGCCAACAACGTGTTCGACGTCCTCGGGCGGTTCATCCACATGGGGGTCGATACCTACAGCTTCATCTCGGCCTTGAACTGCATCGCCGCGCAAAGGTTGGTCCGCCGCCTCTGTGCGTCGTGCCGCGAGGCCTATCGCCCTGGCGCCGACGAGCTCGCCTCCAACCGCATCCACAAGAACTTCTTCGATGCCCCGATTTACCGGGCCATCGGCTGCCCCGAGTGCATGGGCCTCGGCTACACCCACCGCACCGCTGCCGGCGAGGTGCTGGAACTCACCGACGAAATCAAGGAGATGATCCTGGCCCGCAAGCCCACCTCGGAAATCAAGAAGGTGGCCATGGAGCAGGGGATGATCCCGATCCGCAAGAACGGCCTGGAGAAGGTCAAGGCGGGGCTGACTTCGCTCGACGAGCTCAACCGCATGACGGTGAAGGAATGGGTCTGATCACCCGCTTCATCCCCCTCCATCACCCCCCCCGGGTGTTCTTCGCCGGCGAAGAGAAACTCACCTTTCTCGAACTGGCAAAAAACAGGGTGATCCGCCGGCTGGAGTTCCCCCCCTTCACCCCCAGCGAGCCGGGGTCGCTCGCCACCGGAGAGATCGCCCGCGAAGTCCCCCCGGGCGAGGCCGCCCTGGTCCTGCCGGCGGGGCACTTCATCTTCAACGTGTTCGAGTTCGACCGGGTTCCCTGGCGGGCACGCACCCGGGCCGAGTTGATCGACTGGAAGCTGGGCAAGGTCTTTCCCGAAAACATCGATTTCTACCACCACCACGCCGCCGTGCTGGCCCGCCGCCACGTCCTGTCGATCCTGGTGCGGCGCACCCTGATCGAGCAGTGCGAGGAAGCGTTCCACCGGGCCGGGCTGAAGTTGACCGAAATCGCCGGCACCACGGCCACCGCGGCCGCGGTGCTGCTTTCCAGCCGCAAGTGCCCCGACCTGTGGCTGGAGATGGACGGCGCCGCCAACCTCCTCTTCTCGGCCCACCGGGGCCGCCCCGTCTACATCCGCAAATTCCGCTCCGGGGATGTCGCCGAGACCGTGGCCGAGGTGGTCCGCACCACCCAGTATATCGCCGGAAACTACCAGGTGCATCCCGCGACCTTCCAGTTGCTTTCGCTCGACGAAGAGCGCAAAAAAATGGTTCGCGCCGGCCTGCTCGCCGCAGGGCTGACCGAAAAAGCGCTGTTCCCGCATCGCCTGCCGATGCTGCCCACCACACCATGGCAAAACTGAACGCCAACTTCGCCTCCCGGCCTCGCCCCGATTCGCGCCGGGTCGCCATCGCCCTCGGGCTGGTGCTGGGATTGGCCACAGTTCTGGCCGCAACCGGCTGGGCGCTCCTTCGCCCCCCGGCCACCGGTCCGTTGCAGGGTGACATCGCCCGCCTCGAGCAGCGCATCGGCCAAAGCTCCACCCGCTCCGAAGCCTGGACCGCCACGATCGACCGGCAAAAAGGTCAGTGGCAGAGCCGGATCCAGCTGGCCAACCAGCTGATCGCCGCCAAGACCTTTTCCTACTGCGCACTGCTCGATGAACTCGAAGCCCTGATTCCCGACGGAGTGCAGATCACCTCGGTCACCCTGTTGAACCAGCAACGTTCTCCGTTGGAGATGCGCGTGGCCGCCGCCTCTTTCGAACGGTTGATGGAGCTTTACAAGGGGCTGGCCCCCCACGGGCTGGTCATCTCCCAGGAGAGCGAGTCGGCCGGGCTGTATCAGGCGGTGATCCAGATCTGCCTGCCGGGAAGGCCCCGTCCATGAAACGAAGCGAACGAATGCTCCTGGCCGCGCTGGGCATCGCCGCCGTAGCCTTGATCTTCCTGCTGGTCGCCCTGGGCACCTTCCTGGTGCGCACTCACCGGGCGGGGGGACGCACCCAGGCGCAGAAGCAGGCTCTCGAGGAAAGGCTGCGCACCCTGGAAGCCCAAAGCGCCAGCGCCCGGGAATGGAGCGAAGCCCCCACCGCCTATGCCCGCTTCCTGACCTCGATCTGCTACCCTCTGGCCGACTTTCCGGCCCTGCGCCGTGAGATCCGCGACCTCTTTACCCGATCTGCGATCGAGCCCACGGGCACCCGCTACACCACGGCCCGGGTGATGCCGGGGTTGGTCCGGGCAAGCGTGCATTTTTCGCTCGATGCCCCCTATCCGGAACTGAAAAAATGGCTCTACGAAATCGAACGCCACCCGCGGCTCCTCTTCATCCGCTCGGCGCAGCTCTCCGCCAGCACCTCCGGCCCCACCCTGAATGGCCAGTTCGTGATGGAGGCCTACCTTGGCGAGTAATCCGGGCCTGAGTGCCCTCCTGCTGCTGCTGGCCACCAGCTTGCCCGCCGAGTTGATCCACTTTTCGGAGCTGGACAAAAAGCCCCCCCGCCCCCAGGTCCGGCGCAACATCTTCTCGCTGGTTTCGGCGTTGCCGGTGACCCCCCCGGTGGCGGTACCAGAGCCCGAGTTGCCCCCCCCGCCCGAGCGGAACATCGCCGAGGAGATCCGCCAATCGGTGATCTTCGAAGGGTATCTGATCAAGAACGGCGAGAGTTCTGCCATGCTTACCGCTTCCGGCGAGTTCTTCATCGCCCGGGTGGGCGAAACCGTGCTGGAAAAAATCAAGATCCTGGCCATCACCCCCACCCGCTGCACCGTGGAGTACGAAGGGGCGCCCTACGAAATCTCACTCAAAGGAGGCAGCGATGCCACCCGTCCTTGACCGACTGCGACTGCCGGTCGCCATCCTGTTGCTCGCCTGGTTCACCGGGGCCTGCGCCACCATGCGCACCCAGATCCAAGATGCCCGGGAACAACTTCGGGTCGGCAACTTCGACCGCGCGGTGACGGGCCTCCAGGAAGCGGTGCGCCTGGCTCCGAAAAACGCCGAACTGCGCACCCTGCTGTTCCGGGCCAAGGTGAACAGTTACTTCACCCACCTGATGAGTGCCCGCTCGCTGCTCAAGACGGGGCAGAAAGAGCCCGCCCTGCTCGAATTCAAAGTAGCGCTGGCCGTGTTCCCCAACAACCAGCCTTTGCAAGAAGAGATCCGCCGGGTCACCGACGGCGACAAGCCCGCCGCCGCCGAACCGTTCCAGCCCACCGTCGTTTCCCCGGTGCTACTCCGCACCAAGTCAAACGACCGGATCTCGTTGAACCTGAAGAACAGCCCGGTGCAAAACATCTTTCGCGCCCTGGGTCGCACCTACGGCGTGAATTTCGTCTTCGACAAGGACTTCCGCGACTTCATTTACGGCATCGAAGTCGAAAACGCCGGATTCTACGAGATACTCAATCAGCTATGCATGGTTTCGCAGGCCCAGTACCGGATACTCGACCCGGTCACCGTGCTGATCTACCCCGACCAGTTCGCCAAGCGCAAGGCGTTCGATTTGCGCGGCATCAAGGCTTTCTACCTGGCAAACATCAAGGCGGAGGACGCCAAGAAGCTGTTGACCGCCCTCTTTCGCGACGAACAGCCGCTGATCCAGGAAGACCCCAACCTCAACGCCGTGATCGTGCGCGCCGACATCAACGCCCTGTCCGATATCGAGCGTTTTCTGCTCAATGTCGACAAAGAGAAGCGCGAAGTCGAGCTCAGCATCGAGATCCTGGAGATCAACCGGGGCCTGATCCGCAAACTGGGCACCGATTTCGG
>CAZTNO010000098.1:0-9457 GCA_964614865.1 uncultured Clostridia bacterium | reverse complement strand
GATCACGGGCAAGGATGGCCCCGCGGGGCGGGCCCTGGTGCGTTTGCAGAAAAAGGTGCTGCGGCCGATCCCGCTGGCCAGCGGGGTGGAAGCGGGCGATTGGGTGGCCCTGGTCGGTGTCTTCTACCGCACGTTCCCGGCGGTCTATCAGGGGCTGGTTTCCAGCGTGTCGGAAGACGATCTGCTGCTCAACGCCGCGGTCGCACCGGGGGCGGCGGGCGGCGCCGTGGTGAATCGCCAGGGGGAACTGGTCGGGGTGATCCGCGGCAGCGTGGGCTTCACCCAGGCTCCCGCTTACACCGATCGCGATCCCCAGGGCGAGGTCGAGATCCGGGCCGCCAGGACCGGTGGGGGGGAACTCTGCCTGGCCCTGCCCCTGGGCCGGATGAACCGGCTGGCCACCGAACTGCGCCAATTCGGCCGGGTGAAACGCCCCTGGCTCGGGGTGACGGTGACGGCCAGCCAGGGGGGCCTCTCGGTTGCCGAGGTGTCGCCCGGTTCACCTGCCGGCAAGGGGGGGTGGTGCGCGGCGATCAACTGCTGGCCTGCCAAGGGCAGAAGGTGAAAACGCCCTTCGACTTGGGCCGCGCCATGCAGGCCCTGGCCCCCGGAGACAAGGTGAGCCTGCAAATCCGTCGCGCGGGGAAAGACCGCACCGTGGTGCTGTGGGTGGGGCAGCTGCCCGACCGCGGCGC
This sequence comes from uncultured Clostridia bacterium, assembly GCA_964614865.1. Taxonomy (GTDB): domain Bacteria; phylum Acidobacteriota; class Aminicenantia; order UBA2199; family UBA2199; genus CAZTNO01. The sequence goes on along the minus strand of CAZTNO010000098.1, from coordinate 8,762 downwards.
TGGCCCTGGGCTGGAGGGCGCCGGCAGGGCGCTCACCCGCACGTTCGAGATCGAGGATTTGCCCGGCTTGAACACCTCGTTGCCCGAGGCGGGCTACCTGGAGCGGACGGGTAGCCCGGCCCTGGATGGGGCGGTGAAGAGACTCGAATCGGAGCGGAACCGGCTCAAAGAGTTGGCCCGTCGCCAGGCCGAAACCATGAAGCGCCTGCGGCAGCGGATCGAGGAGCTGGAAGAGGCGGAGCGCGGGCGCGCCGATCCCCGTTGAATCGGGTTTAAGGGGGGCGTTCACCGGCACAGGCCGCCCTGTGGTATACTCGGGACATGGTCAAACAGATTGCTCTGATCGGCGCTTCGAGCGATCCGCACAAGTATGGCAACATCGTCCTTCGCGACCTGGTGGCCAAAGGGTTCGCGGTCACGCCGGTGAATCCCCGCGGCGGGATCATCGAGAACCTGCCGGTGTGCCCCCGTATCGCCGACCTTTCCCCCACCATCGAGTTGCTGGTGTTCGTGGTCCCGCCCGAGATAGGGCTCATCGAGGCCCGGGAAGCCGTACGTTGCGGTTTCCGTTCGCTCTGGTTCCAGCCCGGCGCCGGCAGTGCCGAGATCGGAGCCATTTTTGAGCAGCAGGAAGGGGTGATGTTGGTGATGAACCGCTGTATCATGGTAGAAACGGGGTCCTGACCCCGCATCGAGCCCCTTCCCGGGGGTCTTCAATCGATTGACGCTACTGGTGCGGTATGCTATAACGGCCACCTCGGAGGTGAACCCATGAATTCCACAAGCAAGAAGTACAAGATCGCCTGGCTTCCCGGGGACGGGATCGGCATCGAGGCGCTGGAAGCGGCCCGCATCGTGCTGGACAAGTTGCAATTCGACGCCGAGTACATCCACGGTGACATCGGCTGGGAATTCTGGTGCCGTGAAGGCGAGGCTTTTCCGCAGCGCACCATCGACCTGCTCGGCCGGGTCGACGCGGCCATGTTCGGCGCCATCACCTCGAAACCGGTGAAGGCGGCGGAAAAAGAGCTCGTGCCCGAACTGCAGGGCAAGGGGATGGTCTACCGCTCGCCGATCGTGCGCATGCGGCAGCTGTTCGACCTCTACACCTGCCTGCGCCCCTGCAAGGCCTATCCGGGCAACCCCATCAACTACAAGGAGGGGATCGACCTGGTCGTGTTCCGCGAGAACACCGAGGACCTGTACTCGGGAGTGGAGTTCAACCCGGTGCCCCAGGAAGTCCGCGACACCCTGCTGAAGAATGCCAAAGGGTTTGCCGCCTTCAAGGACGTGCCGCTCGACCAGTACGCCATCACCTGCAAGATCAACACCCGCAAGGGTTCGGAGCGGATCATCCGCGCCGCATTCGAATACGCGAAAAAGCACGGCTATCCCAAGGTCACCATCATCCACAAGGCCAACGTGGTGCGCGCCACCGAAGGGCTGTTTTTGGAGATCGGCAAGGAAGTGGCCAAAGACTACCCCGGCATCCAGGTGGATGACGCCAACATCGATGCCATCTGCATGTGGCTGCTCAAGAATCCGAAGAACTATTCGGTGCTGGTGGCCACCAACCTGTTCGGCGACATCATCAGCGACCTCTGTGCGCAGATGGTCGGCGGCCTCGGTTTCGGCTGCTCCGGCAACATCGGCACCAAGCTGGCGGTGTTCGAGCCCACCCACGGCTCGGCCCCCAAGTACGCCGGTCAGTACAAGTGCAATCCGTTGGCCACCATCCTGGCCGCCAAGATGATGCTCGACTGGCTGGGCGAAAAGGAAATGGGCGCCCGGATCGAAAAGGCGGTGGCCGAGGTGATCGCCGAAGGGCGGGTACGCACCTACGACATGGGCGGATCGGCCAAAACACTCGAGATGGCCCAAGCCGTCGCCGCCAAGTTGTAACCGCGGCATTTGCCTGGGAGGGAAGCCAATGAACGTTTACCCTGTCGTCGTTCACGAAGTCGGCCCGCGGGACGGCCTGCAGGTCGAGAAGACCGTGGTCCCCTTCGAGCGCAAGGTGGCCTGGATCGACGGATTGATGAAGGCCGGCGTGGACGTGGTCCAGGTCGGTTCTTTCGTCCATCCCGAGAAGGTGCCGCAAATGGCCGATACCGACCGGCTGTTCGCCCACTACCAGGAGAAGGGCAAAACACGGCCGCAGACTCTGCTCTCGGGCTTGGTGCTCAACGAAAAGGGGCTCGACCGCGGGCTGGCGGTCGGCGTCGAGATGTACTGCATGGGGGTTTCGGCCTCCGACACCCACAGCCAGAAGAACACCGGCATGACGCCCCAGGAGGCCCTGGCCCGCATCGTGCCCATGGCAAAGAAAGCGATGGAGCTCGGCAAGAAGGTGCAGGTCTCGGTGCAGTCGGCTTTCGGCTGCGGGTTTGAGGGGCCAATCCCGACCGGGCGGGTGCTCGACCTGGTCCAGCGTTACCTGGACGCCGGGGTCCGTGCCATAAGCCTCGCCGACACCGCCGGCCACGCAAACCCCGCCCAGGTCGAGGAACTCTTCGGCGAGATCCGCCGGCTCGACGCCGGGGTGGAACTGGCCTGCCACTTCCACAACACCTATGGTCTCGGGCTGGCCAATTGCTTTGCCGCCTTGAAAGCCGGGGTCACCTCGCTCGAGTCATCGTTCGGCGGCCTCGGTGGCTGCCCGTTCACCAAACTCCCTTCGGGCAACGTTTCCACCGAGGATTTGGTCCACTCCCTGCAGCGGATGAATGTGCGCCGCGACCTCTCGCTCGACCTCCTGCTCGAGGTCGCCCGTGACGTCGGCCAGTTCTTCGCCCGGGAGTTGCCCGGCGCCATCCTGAAGTCGGGCTCGATCGTCGATTTCAAAAAGAAGGAGTAATCCCGCCATGAAACTCTTGGAAAACGTCCGCGTACTCGATTTGACCAATGTCTTGTCGGGCCCCTTCGCCACCATGCATCTGGCCCTGCTGGGCGCCGAAGTGATCAAGATCGAGAAACCCGATGGCGGTGACCTGGCGCGCAAGCTGGGCAACGTCAACCCGCTCAACAAGGAGCTGATGGGCACCAGTTTCCTGGCCCAGAACGCCAACAAGAAGTCGCTGACCCTCAACCTGAAGTTCGAGGAGGGCAAAGAGATCTTTGCCCGGTTGCTGAAGACTGCCGACGTGGTGGTGGAGAACTTCCGGCCCGGGGTCATGGCCAAGCTCGGCTTTTCCTACGAGAAGATCTGCGAGATCAATCCCAAGATCGTCTACTGCGCCATTTCGGGCTTCGGCCAGACCGGTCCCGACGCCTTCAAGCCGGCCTACGACCAGATCATCCAGGGGCTTTCCGGAGTGATGGCGGTGAACGGCGACGAGCGGCTCAACCCCCTTCGCGCCGGCTTCCCGGTCTGCGACACGGTGGGCGGGATGAACGCCGCGTTTGCCATCATGGCCGCCTTGTTCCACCGGGAGCGCACCGGCGAGGGGCAGTTCATCGACATCGCCATGCTCGACTCGATCATGCCCCTGATGGGCTGGGTGGCGGCCAACCTGCTCATCGGCGGCCAGCAGCCCGTGCTCATGGGCAACGACAACTTCACCGCCGCCCCTTCCGGCACCTTCCGCACCCGGGACGGCTACGTGAACATCGCCGCCAACCAGCAAAAACAGTGGGAGGACCTGGTCGATGTCCTGGGTTTGCCTGAACTCAAGACCGATCCCCGGTTCCAGGAGCGCGACACGCGCAAGAAGAACCGCAAGGAGCTCACCCCGCTGCTCGAAGGGAAACTCACCCAGCAGACCACCGAACACTGGGTCGCGGCGCTCAACGAAAAAGGCATCCCCACCGGAGACATCTACACGCTGGAGAAGGCGCTGCTCCAGGCCCAGTGCGATCACCGCCAGGTGATCACCACGATCAACGAACCCGGCATCGGCGACATCAAGCTCTTCAACCTGACCGCCAAGTTTTCCAAGACCCCGGCCCAGGTGGAGGCGCCGCCGCCTCGCTTGTCGGCGCACACCGAGGAGATTTTGGGCCAGCTCGGCTACGACGCCGCGGCGATCGCCGCCCTGCGGCAGAAGACGGCCATCTGACCGGCAGAAAGCTGCCGAGATTATAAGGAGACAACCATGGGAATGACGATGGTGGAAAAAATCCTGGCCCGGGCCACCGGGCAGGCCGCGGTCAAGGCCGGCGACGTGGTCGAGCCGCGGGTCGACCTGGCCATGTCGCACGAGAACGGCGCCCTGGCCATCAACCAGTTTGCTGACATCTTCAAGGATACCGGGCTGGAAGACAAGGTTTGGGATCCTTCCCGGATCGCCCTGATCTTCGATCACCGCGTCCCCGCCGAGAGTTCCAAAACCGCCGGCAACCAGAAGAAGATCCGCAATTTCGTGGCGAAACAGGGCATCACCAAGTTCCACGACATCCGCGGCGACGAGGGCGGCATCTGCCACCAGATCCTGCCCGAGAACGGCTACGTCAGGCCCGGCACCGTGCTGGTCGGCACCGACAGCCACACCACCAGCCATGGCGCCCTGGGCGCTTTTTCGTTTGGCATCGGCGCCACCGAGATGGCCTCGGTCTGGTCGCTCGGGCGGGTGCTCAACGTCGAGGTGCCCGGCACCATCAAGGTGGTAGTGAACGGGAAATTCCCCGCCCACGTTCATCCCAAGGACCTGATCCTGCACCTGATCGGCAAGCTGACCGCCGAGGGGGCCAACTTCAAGGTGATCGAGTTCCACGGTGAGACCATCCGCGCCATGTCGACCTCGGGCCGGCTGGTGATCTGCAACATGACCGTCGAGGCCGGCGCCACCTCGGGCATCGTCCCCCCCGACGCCGAGACGGTGCGCTACTTGAAAGAGGAGGCCGGGGTCAAGGAGACGATCGAGCTGCTCGCTCCCGATGCCGATGCCGTTTACGACCAGGTGGTCGAAATCGACGCCGGCAAACTGGAACCGCAGATCGCCTGCCCGCACACGGTCGACAACGTCAAGCCGATCCAGGACCTGGTCGGCAAGAAGATCGACCAGATCGTGATCGGCTCCTGCACCAACGGAAGACTCGACGACCTGGAGATCGCCGCCCGGGTGCTCAAAGGCAAGAAGGTCGCCCGCGGTGTGCGCATGCTGGTGTTCCCCGCCTCGACCCGCATCTTTTTGCAGGCGATCAAGCAGGGGATCGTGGCCGACCTGATGGAAGCCGGCGCGGTGGTGATGAACTCGGGCTGCGGCCCCTGCCTGGGCATACACCAGGGCGCCCTGGCCGACGAGGACGTAGCGTTGGCCACCACCAACCGCAACTTCAAGGGGCGGATGGGCAACCCGAAAGCCGAGGTATTCCTCTGCTCGCCCGAGGTCGCCGCCGTCAGCGCCATCACCGGAGTGATCACCGATCCCCGCCAAGGAGGAAACTGACATGGCCAAGGTAGTACTCAAGGTCGGCGACGACGTCTCGACCGACATCATCTATCCCGGAAGGTTCATGGCCACCGTGCTGCCCACCGAGACCCCGATGTTCGCTTTCGCCGACATGCCCGAGTTCAACGGCCGGGTGAAGAAGAACGAGTTTGCCCCCGGCAGCCTGATCGTGGGCGGCAAGAACTTCGGCTGCGGCTCGTCGCGCGAGCAGGCCGCCTCGTGCCTGAACGGCCCGGGCTTTGTGGTGATCGCGCGCAACTTCTCGCGCATCTTCCTGCAGAACGCCATCAACCTGGGGCTGCGCATGGTCATCTGCCCCGACATCGACGCCGCCGAGGGCGACGAGATCGAGATCACCGCCGAGGCTGTGATCAACAAGACCTCGGGCAAGAAGTTCTCGATCGTGGCTCTGCCCCAAGCCCGCCAGGCGATCATCGACGCCGGCGGCCTGATCCCCTACACCCGCAAGATCGTGATGGCGGAGCGAAGCAAATAGCCGAAGCCCCCCCTGTCCGGGGACGGTTCTTTGAAGTTTGCAAGTGTTGCCAAAGTGCGGTCAGGAGCCAGTTATGAGGTGTGGGCGCAGATGGCTTCCGTGAGTGCGGAGAAGCTTTGGTATAAAGGCTCTCCAGACACTTCAATACTTCAAAGAACCGTCCCCGGCATCTTCGTGCTTGCCCTCATCCTGCTGAGTTTCCTCTCCTGCGGCACCGACCCCGAGCCCATCCCCCGAGACTTGCTGGATCAGCTCCGTGCCCTCCCCGGGGTGACGGTCACCGAGATCGCCCCCCCCCAAGGCGCCTTCCACGGCCGCGCGGGCGAAAGGCAGGTCACCCAGCCCATCGATCACAATCGCCCCTCGCAGGGCACCTTCCAGCAGCGAATCTTCCTCTGCCACGCCGGCTCCGACAAACCGTTGGTGCTGCAAACCGAAGGGTATGGTCTGAGCCGAGCCTACGTCAACGAGCTCACCCAAATCCTGTCTGCCAACCAGATCCAGGTCACCCATCGGTACTTCGCCAATGCCCGCCCCGATCCCCCCGATTGGCAATACCTCACCATCGCCCAAGCAGCCGCCGACCACCACTTGATCGTCGGGCTGTTCAAGACGCTCTACCCCAAATCGTGGGTGACCACCGGCGGTTCCAAGGGGGGAATGACCGCCATGTACCACATGCGGTTCTATCCGGGCGATGTCCAGGCGTCAATCCCGTACGTCGCCCCCCTCATGCTCGGGACCGAAGATCCGCGCTTCCGCACCTTCCTGTTCGAGCAGGTCGGAACCGAGGAGGGACGAAGCCGGATCCGTAATTTCCAGCGCCACCTTTTGCAACGGAAAAACGAGTTTCTTCCCCTCGCCATCCAGGCAGCCGAAACCCGGAATCGCACCTATCCGCTGGGGGTGGAGGCCTCGTTCGAGTACGCTGTCCTGGAGTACATGTTCGCCTTCTGGCAGTACGGAGATGGGGACACCCAGCGGATCCCTGTGGCCAATGCCCCCAACCTCGAGATGTGGGCTGCTCTCACCGAGGTCTCCTCCCCCCTCGATTACTCGGACACCAACCTCAGTTTCTTTGAGCCTTTCTGGTACCAGGCGTTCACCGAGTTGGGCTATTATCCGTGCTTCGCCGATCATCTGGCCGGCTGGATGACTGCGGTCCCCAGCCCCACCTACCGCACCTTCGCCCCCCCGGGGGTGACGATGAACTTCAACCCCCAGGCCATGCTCGACATCCGGGAGTGGCTCGCCCAAGCCGGGCACCACATGATCTATGTCTACGGGGCCCTCGACCCCTACACCGCCACTGCGGTCGATGACCCGCCCGCCGGAATCGACGCTCTCAAATTCGTCATCCCGGGAGCCAACCATGGGGCCAGCCTGAAGAAACTCAGCAAAGACCAGATCGCAATTTTTTGCGCCACCCTCGGTCGTTGGATGGGCATCGAGATCGACCCGTCGGTGATCGCCTCAATCTCTCCCCAAACGCCGGCGTGGCTGCCACCCCAAAGGTGGTCTTGTATGTCAAGACCAACTCAATAAGCTTTTTTTGGGATCGAGCAATATTCCTGCCCGGGTCGTGCCCTCGGTGTTTTTTGCAAACCAACCTTGCCTGCTTGAAAACGGTTTTTCTCCGCGGTACGATCGGGCCTTGGAGCGAAACAGGTTCCGATGAAAAACAAGCAGGGAGGTACCATGAATCGGCAGGAAAAGACGCGGGTGCTTTTTCGGGTGGCAGTTTTTGCCATCCTGCTCGTGGCTACCGGAGTGTTGTGGTCTGCCGGCGAGGTCGATCAACGTTGGGGGAAGATCGCTTTTCAGACCCCGTTCCCCTTTTCCAAACCGGAAAAGATCGGCATGGACGCCGTCGCCCTAGTTGCGCCGCCGGCTGCCGGCCTGGGAAAAGGAAAAATCGAGATCACCCTGGCCACCTTTTCGAAAGAGATGAAAGCCTCGTCGGGCTTGAAAGACGACGAACTGGCGGGGTATTTCAAGTCCACCTTTCTGGGCCTGTCGTCGAAAGCGGAGCGAACGGTTCAGCGCACCTTCCTGGGCCGGTCCATCACCGGAGATGTGGGGCGGACATCGATCCCCAAAAAAACGGTGGTGGAATCGTACCTGATCCCCTGCCAAGGGGGAGGGACGCTGGGAATTGCCGTTTCACTGGATGCCCTGTTGTCCGCCGGCGAGCTGGAGCGGGTGGTCGCCCTGATCGCGGCAACGCTGCGGGAAGAGTGATTTTTTACCAAGGAGGGGTAGAATGAAAAACAAGTTCGCCATTTGGCTGGTGGGAGTGCTTTTGCTAGCCTGGTTTCCGGGAACCACCGTCGGGGAAAGCTGCCCATCGGTGTCCAAAATCAGCGAAATGACCTCGTCGCTGCCGGGGTTCAAAGAGGCGGGACCGTATGATCTCAAAAAAATCAAATCGGTCAGGGCCTTTGCGATCGACGGCGGGAAGAGGATCAAGTTGTGCCTGTCCAACATGGACCTGAAGAGCTACTTGAGCCTCGATGCCCTCGCCGCTCAGGCTCCCAAGAAGAAAGGGGATTTTGCCCTCATCGTGCAGTTCAACAACGGAAAGGACCCGGTGGTGGCCGGCAAGTATTCCCCGAAAGCGGGGTATGGCAAGCCTTTCTGGGTGACGGCGGAAATCCTGACCAGCGCCGGCAAGGCGGGTACCTTCGTATCGATCGGTGCCCAGGACGGCACGGCCGAAATCTTCGAGATCAAGGGCAACAAGATGTGCGGCAAGTTCGCCCTGAGCGGACCTGTGGGAAAAGCCTCGGGGGTATTCAACGCCGAGGTGGTCCAATAGAACCGCGGATTGGGGCGTCTGCCCGGAGGCGAAAGCGAAAAAACCGGCCCGTCCCGAG
>CAZTNO010000097.1:9333-9549 GCA_964614865.1 uncultured Clostridia bacterium | reverse complement strand
CAAGATCCTACTTCTTGACATCGAGGATCAGGTTGATCTTCTTGGTATCGGGATGGACCTCGAGCGATAACGACTTCAGCGACACCCCCTGGGCATCACGGATCTCGATGGTGATCGGCGAGCTCTTGACCACGATCTTCTCGATCCGGGTCAACCGGGCGGTATCCGAGTATCGGGTGAAGAAATGTAGTAGGCCATCGGAGACCTTGGCGGTCT
>CAZTNO010000097.1:0-9323 GCA_964614865.1 uncultured Clostridia bacterium | reverse complement strand
CGTCCCGGTTGAAGACACCGCGGGGCCCCTCGGCGCCGGGGGCGGGCCCCCACTGCCCCGCCGCCGCAACCGGAGGGGGGGGAGGCGGCTCGGGAGGGGGGGGCGAAGGGGGGCTTTCGGTTTTTGGCTGAACCGGGGGCTCTTCCGGCAAAGCGGCCTGGGGCGGCTCGGCCGACAGGGAAACGGAACTCGCCTGCATTTCCTCGTTGCGTTCGACCACGATTTTCTTGAGGGGGATGTCCTGGGGCTTGAGCAGGTTGCGATGGATATCGGTGTCGAACTCCACGGCCGGAGAGTGCATGGCCGCCTGGGCCAAGTCGAGCGTCTGGCTGATCCGCTGCAGGGTTTGCGAAGAGATCTCCCGCAAGGTCTCGATCACCCCTTTGCCGCCTTTGGCCACCGCTTCGAAGTAGGGCCGCCCCAACTGGTTGAGCTGCTCGTTCATGCGGTCCACCGGGGTGATGTTCTTGAGGTCGCGCTTGTTGTACTGCATGACCAGCGGCATGGCTTCCATGTCCAGCTTGTAGAAGCCGAGGTTGGTGCGGAGGTTTTCGAAACTCTCCTGATTGGCCCCCTCCATCAACTCCTGGGAATCGGCGACGAACACGATGCCGTCGGCCCCCCGGAGCACCAGTTTGCGGGTGGAGTCGTAGAACACCTGCCCGGGCACGGTATAGAGCTGGAACCTCGTCTGGTAGCCTTTGATCAGCCCGACGTTGATCGGCAACAGGTCGAAAAACAGGGTACGCTCGATCTCGGTCTCCATGCTGATGAGTTCGCCCCGCGAGCGCGGGTTGGTGACCGAAAAGATGTACTGCAAGTTGGTGGTTTTTCCACCCAGACCGGTTCCGTAATATACGATCTTGGCCGTGACCTGTTTGGACGCATGATTGATGAGCATCGTTCCTACCGCTCGCTATTTTCCCACGAACGCTCCCTCAAGTCAAACCGGGCACCTGGAGCGCGCCTTGCCGGCAATACGCCCCGGCCCCGGAAGGATCCCTAGAAGTCGTATCCGATCCAGAATTTCACCCCGGAATTGCTCGATGTTTTCCAGTCGGTCTGGTGGACCCAGTCGAAATGCATCGGCAGCCCCATCAGGAAGAATTGGATGCCGAAACCGTACGAACAGACCGCGTCCCGCAGTCGCAAGCCCTCGCCTTTGGCCAGAAAGACGAACGGTTGCTCTTTGAACCAGGCGCCGCCGAGATCGGCGAACACCACCCCGCGCAGCGGCCCCACGATGCCTATCGGCGTCAGGGCGGCATGGATCAACGGGAAGCGGAATTCGGCGTTGAGCACGAACGCCCGGTCTCCGACGATACTGTAGAATTCGGCGCTGCGAATCGAGTTGTTGCCTCCAGTCCAGTACATCAGTCGGTCTCTACCGGTCGAATAGTAGAACTGGCCGCGCAGGGCGATCAGGGTGTTGGGATCGATGCGCACGTACTTGCGCAGGTCTCCCTGGATGACGGTGGCCTTCATCCAGCTGGAACTGACCGGCAGGTACTGGCTGAAATTCAGGCGGAACGTACTGCCCATCAACGGCCCCCACTGAGCGAATCGGGTGGTTTCGCGGGTCAGGCTGATCGAGAAGGGGACCGCCCACCCGCTGAAGAACTGGCCGTAGGGCAACTTCTGCCCGGTGTACAGCAAATCGGAATTCTCTTCCTGCTTGAGCACCCCCACGCTGGCCTCCAGGCGGGTCGAGCGGTCGAACGGGAGGATCAAACCGCCCTCGGCACCGAGGTTCTTGCGCACCGTGAAGTAGTCGGTGTAGTCGTAGGGGTAGTAGTAGGATTCGGCCATCGAATAGAGGTGGGTGAACCACTGCAGCCGCTTCTTGAGGTTGGAATAGACCGCATGGACGTTGCGGTACCCGTATTCGGAGGAGAGGTGGAGAAAGAAGTTGTGGTCCCCCATCAGGTCGGTGAAGTTCAGGGTGGTGTAGCCGAAGAAGGTGCCGCGGGTGCTCATGCCGGCAGCGATCGGCGGGGTCGATTCGAGGATCAGCCTGGAGAAGGGGCGATAGGGCTTCTCGGCGGAAATGGCCACCGCGTCGCCCGCCGCAGGTAGCGCGGGAGCTAGCGCCTGGATAGGCGTTGCCCCGGAACCCGCGGCAGGCAGCACGGCCACCTTGCCCCGCCGGCCGGTATCCAGCGAAAACAGGAAGAAGCTGCCCTGGTGATAGGCGGAGACGATCAAAGAGCCGGCCTTCCCTGGGATCTCGGCAGGAAAGAAGAGGCCGGTGCGCACGTCGGTGAGGCGGGAAACGGCGCCACTGCCCCGCTCGATCTCGTACAGGTTGGTGGCCCCCCGGTCTCCCCCGGCGAACAGGATCCGCTCGCCGTCCAGCGAGAAAGAGGGGGTGATGGCCTCCCCTCCGCCGGTCTCGAGCCGGGTGGCCTGGTCGATGGCACCCGACGGGGCGAGGTAGAGGCGGTGGCGCTCCCCTTCCAGGGCGGAAAAGACCACCCGCTCCCCATCGGGGGAAAAGGCCAGGGCGCGGATGTAGTGATCGCCGGAGGGAACTTTCCTGATCGCGTTCTCTGCGGGATCGAAGACGAACAGCGAAGATACCATGCCCTGGCGGGCGGTGAAGTGGATCATGCGGGTCTTGGGGTTGACCACCGGGGCCGAGGGGTCCTGGAGCCCTTCGAGCCGGACCTGCCGGACCACTTTGGCCGAAAGGACGTCCACCACCACCAGGTAAGTGGCGAGTTCCTTGCGGGCGAAAAACGAGATCTGGTCGCCCTCGCGATCCCAGGTGAAGGTGGGGCCCTCGGCGGGATTGAAGCGGATCGAGATCTCGTCGTAGAGGGTGGAAAAACCGGGGGTGATGCTGCGCACCACCTTGCCATCGCGCACCGAGATCAGCACGATGTCGATCTTGGAGGATCGGTAGTTGGCGGTCACCACCGCCACCAGTTCGCCGGTGGGCGATACCTGGTGGGAAAACGAATAGGCGAACGGGAAATCGGGCCCGATCATGTAGCTGTACTCTTCGGGATTCTCCCGCTGGGCGAAATCTTTGAACCGCTCGCGCAGGTACTTCTTCAGCTCGAAATTGAACTGCTTGCGGGTGGTCTGGAAGATCTCCAGAAAGGAAGAGCGCTTGCCCAGAAAGGAGACGCGCCGGTGAGCCAGGAGAAGGTCGCGCACCCCCCGACGGCCGTACTTGTGGAAGACGAAGTCGAAGGCGGCATGGCCGAAGTCGTAGGGAGCGCGCCCGGTCACCGAGGACGAGACCAGTTCGCCGTTCTCGTCGAGTTCGGGGATCCGGTCCCCCAGCACGGCATCGCGGACCGTCATCAGGCTGAACTCGTCCCAGTGCCCGGTGCCGAACTCGGCAAAGCCCTCCATCACCCAGAGGGGGGGGGGATTGAGGTCGAACATGCGACCGCCAATGTCGCGGTACAGCAACTGGTATTCGAAAATGTGGATCAGCTCGTGGGTCAGGGTGCGAAAGACCTCGGTGAGGGGACGATCGCCCTGGATGACCACCCGGAAAGCGATGGGCTCGGCGAAGGCTTCCACCCCGCTGGGCATGAATCCGGGAAAGAGATTGGTCTGTTCGAAATCGGTGTGGCTCCGGTAGTAGAGAACGGGGATTTTCACCGGCACCTGGACGTTGAGAAACTCGGCCAGCCGGTCGTATTCCGATTCGGCCGACTGCAACAGCCGGTTCACCAACTCGGCGTCGTTCACGTAGTAGTACAGGGAGAAGTGCCTGGACTGGCGAAACTTCCAGGCGAAAGTGCTCTCCACGACCTTGTTCTTGCCGTAATAGGGGACGAACTGGGCGGCAAGCAGCGGGGTCACCGCCAGCAGGACGATCAGACAAACGAATCGTTTCATGGGGTCACCTACTTGAGCAGCAGGGAGCGATCCTGCATGCGTCCCGGCGAAAAGAGGCGGTGGGCGAACTTGTCGGTCAAGGTGTCCAGCATCGAGCGCAACATCCGGCCGGCGTCGAAAGGAGGCTCCTGTTCACGCCGCTCGGTGGCATCGAAAAGGTACACCATCCGCCCGCTTCCCCCTTCGAGCAGCTCCACCACCAGCCGCATCTCCCAGGCATCGACGGTACGGAAGGCGGTCATCGTTTGGCGGTCGATCTTCTCTTCCCGCAACTGGCTCCGCTCGGTGCGTTTCAACAGCACCTTGCCGGCGAAGAGGAGCCGCCCGGGGCTTGCCTTGAGGTGATTGTGGATCAGCAAACAGTCAGCAAACCGGAAGTCTTTGGGCACCCCCGAAGGAACCAATGCCCGGCGCACCTTGCCCCAGCAGGGGATCGAGGCCTCGCCAACGGGTTGCGGCGTGTAGTGGGAGAGTTCCCGGGTGAAGAACTGGCCGAGGGGGAGATCAACCGGCAACGAATCGGGATCGAAGTCGGTCAAAAAGGGGAGAAACTGGATCTCCCGCACCCCCGCCCACTGCACCACCTGCTGACCCGGGGCGGCCACGTTGACCTTGACGTGAGTTTCGGCACACCCCAGCAGTCCCAGCAAAAACAAGGGGATCAGGAATCTACTGGACATGGCTCTTCTCCTCCCCCATCTTGCGGAACCGGGAGTAGTTGGATTGGATCAACGCATCGCCGGGGGCGAGTCGCAACGCCTCCCGGTAGCTGGCCTCGGCTTCGGTGCGCCGCCCCTCGTGTTCGTAGGCGATGGCCAGGTTGTTGTGGATGGCCGCTCGCCCGGGTTCCGATTTCAACGCCCGCTGCCACCGGTAGATCGCCTCTTTCCACAATCCCTCCCGGGCCATCTTGTTGCCGAAAGAGAACTCGCCCGATCGCTGGGCCGACGCGCACCCTCCGGCGGCCACCAGCCACACCACCAACCAAAGCCACGTTGCCTTTTTCACGTCGAACCTCCCCACGATCGGTCTGGATGAAATAGTGGCTTGGCCCCGAAAAATTGTCAAGGGTCCGGGGACAGAAAGGGTGGATGGCGGGGCGAGGGAAGGAGCCGGACGGGAAGGGCTACTCGACGTCGACGATGCAGTCGGCCAGAAACTCGGCCGGCAGGGTCAACCCGAAGATCGGCAGCACCTTCTTGTTGACGTGCTTTTCCAACTTGTCGGCGGTTTTGACCACACCGAGCACGGCCCCCTCCAGGGTGTCGCTGGCCCGGGTGGAAACCACCGGGATCTTCTTGAGGCCCAGTTTCTGGGCGATGAATTTCACCGATTCGGCGTTGAGGATGGCGTTGTCGGAGTAGACCACCACCACCGCATTGCCCAGTTCGGAGATGCTGGCCAGGTGTTTGGCGATGTCGGCCTTGGTGGTGACCCCGTAGATCAGGATCTTCTTCTTGGTGACCACGGTGGCCGATCGGGCCTCGGTCTCCACCTGCGACTGGTTGGCCTGATTGAAGATGAGGGCGATCGTTTCCACAGTGGGGATCGCGGTCTTGACGACGAAGCCGATCTGGGAAATGGTCTGTGGGGCGGGGCCCGCAGGCAACACGAGAGAAACCGCGAACAGCAGCGTGGCCACCATCGTTTTTTTCATGATCGTATCACCTCCGCCAGCGGATCACCCTCCCTTTATCAGCATTCGCTTCCGCTGTCAACCCCGACCTGGGGGGCGCCCCGCCTCCACACGAGGTCGGAGCCATTTTTTGGGGCGCTTTTGAGGGGCCCCCAGCGGATTCATTTTTTCAATAGCCTAGTCGTTTCCCGTTGAAACGCGACCCGGCCCTCCCAGAACGTGACCAGGTAGCGGATCGCGTCATCCTCCCCCGGGCCAGGGTCGAACTGGATGGTGCCACCCGCAGCGGGGTTTCGGTACACCGACTTGACGACCAGATCGAAATAGCCCGAAATCGAATCCTTCAGCAACCGCCGGGTTTGCGGGTCGCCGGGAACGAGTTGGAGGCGGAAGGGAGGCGGGCCCCATCCGGTCTGTTCCGCCAGCGAACCGACGAATCTGGACGAAAAGGAGGCCGTTTGGGCCATTCTCTGGTTGCGCCCGGCGATATACCCCCCCATCACCCCGAGGAAGAGCAGCCAGCTGACCGGCAGAACCCAGCGGTTCCGGTGGCCGTGGCGGAAACCGAGGGTAGCCCCGTGGGCGACCAGGTGGCCCACCCAGAAACAGAACCCGCCGCCCGCCAGGTATACGTACAATTCGCTTCTCATGCGGATGGGCAGGACGGGGCCGATGAACACCAGAAACCAGACCATGGCCAGCATTCCATACCGCTTCTGATCCTCGCTGGAACCGAGCAAGGCAGACCAGCTGGCCGAGGTGGCGAATTTCAAAACGGGCAGCACCACCACCGCCATCACCAGGGGGGCGGTGATCGATCTGAAAAAGTAATTCACCAGATTCACGATCGGGATGACGGGCGACACCAGGAGGTTGTAGTGAAGGTCGGAAGAGACCGGCATCAGGGCCCCCGAAATCACGCGCAGCCCGAAGTAGCCTATCAGGGCCAGAACGAAGGGGATGGCCCACATCCGCTTTGGCGGGCGCTCTCCGGAAAGGTGCCGGTGAAACCAGAACAGGACGGGGGTCAAAATCGCCGTTTCCTTGCTCAGCAGGGCCAGAAAGTAGCACAAGGAGGACAAGACAAGGGGCCCCCACCGGCCGCTTCGGCAAAACTTGAGCCAGCAGACGGCGGCAAGCAGGAAGAACAGGGCCATCCACAGCTCCGATCGTCCCGAAATCCAATGGACCGCGATCGAATGGGCTTTGGGGGTGACCGCAAATGCCAGGCAGGCGAACACGGCCAGCCGGGTCTTTTCGGACAGGAGCCTGCCCAGGAAAAAGAAGAGAAAGACCACGGCGAGGTGCAGCAGCAAATTGGTCAACGCAAAAAAGAAAGGTTGGGAAGGCGATATCAACTGGTTGAGGTAGAACGATCCGACGAGAACAGGGCGGTAAAGCCGAAACGGATCCGGAGAAAACAAAATATCAGGATCATTCTGGACATGATATATGTGAACGTAATCGTCGGTCAGAAATCCTTTTCCCAAAAAAGGAACATACAGGATCAACAAGAATATAAAAATCAATAGAAACGATCTGTTCTGGCTGTTCGAAGCGATCTTCCTGAAACAATCGGGTGTCCTGCGAACCGGTCTCATTGGCTCATACTACGTTCCCATGCCGCAAATGTCAAGAAAACCGGGAAGGGCCCTCCCCCCGAAGGCTCCCAGCCGCCCCGCCTCCTGGCCCCGAATGAACCCGCCGGGCACCGCCCGGATTGCGTTGCTGCCGAAAATGTGGTACCTTTCAGAAAGTCCCATCGCATTCGCAGGAGGTTCCCTTTGAAAACGAAATCGCTGATTTTCATATGCGGGCTGTTGTTGATCACCTCGTTTTGTGCCAAGAAAAAGGACACCCGGGGCGTCGCCCTCGACCTCAAGGTGGCGCCGGCAGCCTTGACCGACACCCTGTTCGTCAAGATGGATTACCAATTCACCACCACCGACGCGTTCAGCAAACTCGATCCCGACTACAAGGTTTTTGTCCACTTCTGGCGCGTCCGCACCCGGCAGATGTTGCTCCAGGACGACCACGACCTGGCCAAGCCGACATCGCAATGGCAGAAGGGGGAACGGCTTGCCTACTCGCGCACCCTCTTCATCCCGCCCTTCCTGAACGAGTTCGACAACGATTTCGAGGGCTTCGACGAGGTCAAGGTCACGGTGGGGCTCTACAACCCCAAGGCCACCTCCAAGGAAGAGGGGATCATCCTGTATGAACAGAATGTCAAAATAGAGCCCGCCTCGGCCCAGGCTCCCGAAATCGCCTACGACGAAGGCTGGAACGACCTGGAAACCGACCCGCAGAGCAACGACCCCTTCAGCAAGAACTGGCGCTGGACCACCGCCCGGGCGCTGTGCGTGATCGAAAACCCCAAGAAAGACTTCACCCTGATGATTCGCGGCGGCGTCAACAAAGGGTTTTCGCCCGACCAGAAGGTCCGCCTCATGATCAACGACACCCTGCTCGAGGAGTTCGTCCCCGCCGAAGGCAAGTTCGCCCGGGAATACACCTTGACCCCGGCGCAAATGGGCGAGAAAGACCTCTTCAACCTGGCCATCGAAACCGACAAGACCTTCGTGCCGGCCAAACTCGATCCGGCCAGCAAGGACAGCCGCGAACTCGGAGTCCAGGTCTACTTCCTCTACTTCCGGGAGAAGATCTGACCCGGTTCTGAAGATGGGCGAAGAAAGCGAACGATCCGGTGCCGGCGACCCGGCATGGGTGGAGCTCACCACCTGTGCCGGCATGATGGCCGCCCAGCTGCTGCAGATGCGGCTGGAGAGTGCCGGGATCCCGGTGTTGCTGCGCTACGAAACTGCGGCCCGGCTGTTCGGAATCACCCTCGACGGTCTGGGGCGGATCCAGGTGATGGTTTCCCAAGGCCTCTACGACGACGCCCTCGCCGTACTCAACGAGCCAACCCGGTCCGACTGATCGGTTTTTTATCTGGCGAGACGATCAGGGGAAAAGGGCTCGCAAGCGGGTCGCCTCCTGCGGATCGCAGAAGTCGTAGTTGAGCACCGTCAGCGAGATGTCGCCACGGGACACCGCCCAGACGTCGGTCCCCTCATCCCCGATCGCGGTGGGTGACCCCGTACCGATCCAGAAGTACTTTCGCCCCCGGGGATCGAGACGATCGATCATGTCGGGACGGTACCGCTTGCGCCCGAGGCGGGTCACCACCACCGGGCGGTCGGCCCCCGGGGGGATGTTGAGGTTGTATACCGCCGAACGGTGCTCGTATTCGAGCAGACGGGCCAGCACCCGCGCCGCGACTTCGGCCGCCTGGTCGAAACAAAACTCCTGGCCGTGAGGGTCGTTGCCCACGGGGAGCATCGAGACCGCCAGCGCGGGGAGGTTGTAGAGGTGACCGGCAAAAGCCCCGCCCACCGTCCCCGAAAAGAAGATGTCCTCGGCGAGGTTTTCCCCCAGGTTCATCCCCGACACCACGAAATCGGGAGGGCCAGCGAGAACCTTCTGCAAGGCCACGTTCACACAGTCGGCGGGGGTGCCCGAGACGGCGTACACGTCTTTCTCCACGGCATGCATGCGCAGGGGGTGGTGGAGGGTCAAGGCCATCGAAATCGCGCTCATCTCTTTATCGGGGGCCACGGTGATCACCCGGTGATCCCGGGAAAGACGCTCCCGCAGGGCCTTGATTCCGGGAGAAAAGTAGCCGTCGTCATTGGTCAGCAGGATTGTTTTTGCTTGGCTCATGTCGTGGGGCATCTCTTGGGTGGGTAAAACGGAGAGGAAGGAAAAAGAAAATCGGGGCGAGTGGATTCGAACCACCGACCACACGCACCCCAAGCGTGTACGCTAA
>CAZTNO010000096.1:0-9725 GCA_964614865.1 uncultured Clostridia bacterium | reverse complement strand
AGGGGATCTTGCGGATGTCGTTGCGGCCGAGCAGTTCCTCGTACTCTTTTTCGGACTGGATCAAAATGACGTCGGCCACGCGGTTCTTGAGCTGCAAAATGCTCCACATCGGGTTCGGCTGGACGGTGAAGACGATCTGGTCGAGGTTGGGCGCTTTTCCCCAGTAGGTGGGATTCTTCTTCAAGATCAGGTTCTTGTCACGCTCCCAGGAGGAGAAGACGAACGGCCCGGAGCCGATGGGGGCAAATCCCCCGTTCCGGTAGGCGGCCGGGGGGACGATCAGGGCACAGGAATCGGCCAGGTAGCTCAGAAAGGGGGCGAACGGCCGGTGCAAAACGAATTCGACCTGATCGGGAGCCGCCTCGCGAATCTCCTGCACCCCCGAAAACAAAAGGTCCCACTTCACATACACGCTCTCCCGCTGGGCCATCCGCTGCCGCAGGCAGCCGACCACCATGGCGGCGTCGAGCAGGTCGCCGTTGTGAAAACGGACCCCCCGACGCAGGAAGAACACCCATCTCCGCCCGCCGTCCTTCATCTCCCAGCGTTCGGCCAGGCAGGGCTCGAGCTCCAGGGTGCTGCGGCGAAAACGGACCAACCCTTCGAACACGTTGGCGATCACTTCGCTGGAGAACTTGTCCCGGGAGAGGCCGGGATCGAGGGTCTGGCTCTCGCTGGTGCGCAGGTAGAGGATGGATCGTTCCTCTGCCCGGGCAAGCCCCAGGCCTGCCAGTACCAGGAAGAGTCCGAGGACGATCTTCATGGCTACAAATATAGCAGGGGGGCTTTTTTTTTCCACCCCCCCGCGTCAAGGTGACCACAGGGTGCCAAGGTCACCGTCCCCTCCCGAGCCCGCCTTGACAGGTGCGCTGAAAGCCGCCTATAATGGGCTTTCCGACCCGTACCGGGCGGGGCAACCATGTCCTCACCACCAGCCTCCGGCAAGTCCGAACGTCTCCTGTGGCGCCTCGCCCTGGTCAGCGCGGGTTTGTACGTGCTCGCCTTCCTGGCGGTGGCCCTGGCCCGGGCAGGATACCCGTTCGAGCTCGAATGGATGGAGGGGGGGATGGCCGACCACGTGGCCCGCATCCTGGAAGGCCGTCCTATCTACGTCTCCCCTTCGCTGGAATTCGTCCCCTACGGCTACACCCCGCTCTACTTCTACGCTGCCGCCGGGGTGGCCTGGCTGCTGGGTATGGGCTTTTTCCCCCTGCGCCTGCTCTCAATCCTGTCCAGCCTGGGAGCGATGGCTCTGATCTATCGGCTGGTGGTTCGACAGGGGAAGGATCGCACCTCGGCCTTTCTGGCCGCAGGAATCTACGCCGCCTGTTTTGCCCTGTGCGGCTTCTGGTACGACACGGCCCGCCTCGACCCGTTCTTCCTGCTGCTGCTGCTCGCTTCGGCGACGGTTGCCGCCGAAGCCAAGCATCGCCGATCCTGGCTGCTGGCAGGTGCCATGCTGGGTTTTGCCTACCTTACCAAGCAGACCGCGTTGCCCATCGCCCTGGCGATTGCCGGATTCACCCTGCTCTGGCAGCGGCAAGCCCTCCTCCCCTTCTCGTTCTCTTTTGCTGCGATCGCAGGGGGCGGGAGCCTGCTGCTGAATTCCATCTCCGGCGGGTGGTTCGCTTACTACACCCTGACCTTGCCCCGCATGCGTTGGGCGACCAAGCAACTGCCGAAACGGTGGCTGGAGTACTGGACCCTCGACCTGCTGGCCCCGCTGGCCATCGCCCTGGCCCTGGCGGGGATCTATTTTCTGGTGGCAAGCGAGCCGCAGGAGCGGAGCCGCCGGCACAAACCCTTCTTCCTGATCCTGCTGGGGGCCATCCTGACCTCGGTTTGGATCTCGCGGGTGGAATACGGCGCTTACGGCAACGTCCTCCTTCCTGCCTACGCCGCGGTGGCCATCGGCGCCGGGCTGGGGCTGTCCCGCTGGCGAGCCGGCGGGGGGCTAACGGAACATCGGGCCGCACGATGGCGAGCCCTGGTCCCCCTGTTGGTGCTGATCCAGTTTGCCACCCTCGGCTACAACCCGCGACGACAGGTCCCCACCCGGGCCGACCGGGTGGCCGGAAAACGCCTCCTGCAGCTGGTCGCTCGCCAGCCTGGCGCCGTATGGCTTCCCCACCACGCCTACCTGGCCCGGATGGCCGGCAAGCCGCCCACGGCCCACGAAGTGGCGATCAAAAACCTGATCCGCATCGACCCCAGCCCGGTACGACAGGGGTTTGAGACCGAGATCGAGCGGGCCATCGGCGAGCGGCGCTACTCGGCCATCATCGTCGACCAGGGCCAGTGGTACCGCCGGGAGCTCGAAGCCTCCTACCGGATCCGCGGCCCGGTTTTTGCCAGCGATCGGGTCTTTTTTCCGGTGGTGGGGCGATCGATGCGCCCCGAACTCGTCTGGGTACCGCAGGCCGGCTCCAAGCCCAAAAAAATGGAGGATCAATGAGCCAGGGAATGCTGATCACCGGAGCCTCGGGTTTGCTGGGCCAGGCATTGCTGCGCGCCCTGCCCGGCGATGCGGCGGGCCACCTCTTCCTGCTGACGCGCCAGAATGCCTTTCCCGTCCCCGCCGCCTGGTCGGGACGAGTCACGTTTCTGTCTGCCTCCCTGCTCCAGCCCGAGCGCTACGAATCGGCGCTGAGACAGTGCGACACGGTCCTGCACCTGGCCGCCCAAACCGGCAAAGCCCGTCCGGCGGTTTTCCGCAAGGTCAACGTCGACGGGACCCGCCAGTTGCTCGCGGCGGCAAGCAGGGCCGGGATCCGCCGGTTTCTGGCGGTCAGCTCGATTGCCGCCGGTTTTGCCGACACCCGCCACTACCCCTATGCCCGCTCCAAAGCCGAAGCCGAACGCCTCGTCCTGGCCAGCGGGTTGCGATCGGTGATCGTGCGCCCGACCATGATCGCCGGGCCCGGTTCGCCGGTGTTCCAGGGTCTGGCCCGCCTGGCCAGCCTCCCCGTGAGCCCGCGATTCGGCTCGGGTCAAAATAGGGTGCAACCGGTGGCCGCCGCCGACGTGGCCCGGGTGATTGCCGCCGTGGTCGCCGGAGATCGCTTCGCCGGAGAAACGATCGCGGTGGGAGGGCCTGGATCGGTGCCCGTAGCCGAACTGCTCGACCGACTCGCCCTGCGAGCGGGAGGGCGCAAACCACCCACGGTCTCTTTGCCGGCTGCGCCGGTGGCCTCCCTGCTGGCCCTGCTCGAACCGCTGCTCTTGCCGCTGTTGCCGGTGACCGCCGGCCAGCTGCAAACCTTCATCGCCGCGGGCACCGCTCCCGGCGACCCCCTGGTCGACAGCCTGCGTCCCTCTTTTCAAAGCCTGGAAACGATGATTGACGAGAGCATCCCTCCCCCCGCAACCCCGCTCGACCGCGAATGTGACACCTTCACCCGCTACCTGATCGGCACTCGCCCGTCGGCCTCCATCCAGGCCCACTATCGGGCCTTTCACCAGGCCCGCGGCCTTCCGGAAAAACCCGGCGGCTTCGACGCCGTGTTGACCCGCCTGGCCCGCGGTGGGGTTTGGGCGACCCGCCTGGCCGATTCGTTCGGTCGTTTTTTCGCTTCCCGCTCGCTGCTGCGGCACAAGCTAGTGGGCCTGCTGGCCATCCTGGAAACCTCTCCGGACACTTTCAACCGCATCGACCGGCCAGCCGCCCGGGGCGGATGGTTCTCATTCCTGTTCGGTGCCGCCTGGCGGGCGGCAATCACCGTCCTCTGCGTGGCGGGGGGGATGATCCTCCTCTTCCCCCTGTGGCTGATCCTGCCCCGCAACGCCGGCAACAAAACGGAGCCCCACCATGGCTGACCTGACCATCGTCGGTTCGGGAGCCGCCGGGGTGCACGCCGCCGAAGCCGCACTACGCTCGGGTCATCGGGTCACCCTGGTCGACGTGGGCTATGCCGGCATCCCCGCACCGCTGCCCCGGGAACCGCTCAACGGCCTCAAACGCAACCTGTTCGACCCGGTGGAGTACTTGCTTGGTTCCACCTATTCCGCGGTGATCCCCCCCGATGCAGGCAAAGAGTATTACGGCATTCCCCCCAGCAAAGAGTACGTCTTCCGCCCCCCCCCGGGAACCTCGTGTGCCAGCGAGGGGTTCTCCCCCCTCTTCTCGTATGCCCGCGGAGGGTTGGCCGAGGCCTGGACCGGTGGAGCCTACGAATTTTCGGCCGGGGAAATCAGCGCCTTTCCTTTCCCCATCTCCGAGTTGGAGCCGTTTTACGACCGGATCGTCGCCAAGATCGGCGTCACCGGGGAAAGCGACGACCTCGCTCCCCACTACCCCGCCTCGGGCTCCTACCAGCCCCCGCTCTCGCTCGACGAACACTCGGCGCTGCTGGCGGATCGCTACCGGGAAAAGCGCACGGTGCTGACGCAAAAGTACGGCTGCGTACTCGGCAGATCGAGGGTGGCGGTGTTGAGCCAGGATTTGGGCAAGCGAAAGGCCTGCGACCGTTCGGGGCGTTGCCTGTGGGGTTGCCCCAGCGACTCTCTCTACACCCCGTCGCTGACGCTCGCCCACCTGATGAACGATCCCGCCTTCACCTACTTGCCGGACAGGCTGGTCACCCATTTCACCTGGCAGGGGGCGGAACGGCGCATCGATGCCCTGTACTGCCAAAACCTGGTCAGCAAAAAGATCGAGGAGATCCCCTGCCGCCATCTGATTCTGGCCGCGGGCACCCTGAGTTCGGCGCAGATCTTCCTGGCCTCGATCCGCCGCGCCACCGGCCAGCAGGTGCGCCTTTCCGGTTTGATGGACAACCGCCAGGTGCTGATGCCGTTTCTCACCCTGGGCATGATCGGCCGCCCCTTTGCCCCCGAGAGCTACCAGTACCACCAGCTGGCCCTGGCCATCCCCGGCGAGCGCCCCGACGAATTGATCCACAGCCAGATCACCACGTTGAAAACCGGGCTGATGCACCCGATCCTGCAAAGCATGCCCCTCGACTACCGCACCTCGGTCTTCATCGGCCGGGCCCTGCATGCCGCCCTCGGGGTGATCAACCTGAACTTCGCCGACACCCGCCGGGCGGGCAACGAACTGTGGGTGGAAGAAAACGCCGGCGCTGCCCCCGACCGGCTACGCATCCGCTACCAGCCCCCGGCAAGCGAAAAAGGGCGGGTGAAAGGGACGATGCGCCGCATCGGGGCGATCCTGCGCCAGCTCGGGGCCATCGTACCGCCGACCATGTCCCATGTCCGGCCGATGGGGGCCAGCGTCCACTACGCCGGATTGTTGCCGATGTCCAGCGAGGGGGGCGAGTTGACCACCACCCCGACCGGGCACAGCCGCGATTTCGTCAACCTGGGCTTTGCCGACGGGACCTCGCTGCCGTACCTTCCCGCCAAAAACCTGACCCTGACCCTGATGGCCCTGGCCTCACGGCTGATCGAACGGGAAGAGTATTCCTGACGAAAAAGGGGACAGAAAGAATCTTTGGTCGCTAGAGCCAGCCTTCGGCTGCCATCTTCAGGTAAACTTCGCGGCAAACCCAGGCATCGGTGGCGGCATAATCGATCTGGAAGGCCTGCAAGGGATCGCGCTCCCAATTCGAGCACTTGGCCTTCTTGGAGATGCGCATGCCAAGGAAGTGTGCCGCCAGCCAGCGCACGCCGGTTTTGGTCAGCCCCCGTTTGGAGGCGAGGTGGGACAGATCGAGCACCCCGCTGGCCTGGAAGGGGCGGATCTTCTGCAACTGGATCATGTCGTCGCCCACCCCCACCCCGACCTTGAGCACCTGCGAATCTTCCAGCAGGGGAAAAATCGGGGTCGGATCGGAAATGCGGCGCAAGGGGAAGAGGAACACCCCCGACTCGCCGGCGACCTGGATCAAGGCGGGCAAATGGAATTCCCCTTTGCGAAAGCAGGGTTTGGTTTCGGTATCAAAGCCCAGTACCGTTTCTTGGGCGAGCAGCGACATCACTTCTGCCAGGCGGTCATCCTCGACGATTTCGGTTTTCCCGGGGTACTTGCCCATCGGCAACGCATCGTACTCTTCGCGGGGCATGAAGGGAATCGGGGGAACGGCGGGGGCAACCGCGGGTTTTTCATCACTCATGGTGCCATTATACCATGTTTTTCCACAGGGGTGCGGGAAAACCTCTCGTCGGGAGCCAAAAATCTCCCGCGGCAAGTGTTTTTTCGTAAAAAGAGGCTTTGGGTCAACCGGACCGGTCGTTTCGGCGCCGGGTATGGGGCGAACGCATCATGCGCCACACCCCTTTGAGATCGAGCCACATGGTTCGGGCGATGCGCACCCGGGAATCGAGGTCCTCGATCCAGCGCACCGGCAGCTCCTTGACCCGGTAGCCGCGTCTGGCAGCCAGGTAGAGCAACTCGGTGTCGAAAAACCACTCGTCGTCCTCGATCAACGGCAACAACTCCAAGAACGACTTCCGCGACGCCGCCTTGAATCCGCACTGGGCATCGGTGAAGGGAAAGCGAAGCAGGAGCTTGAGGATGACGATGTAGCCACGCGAGATGACCTCTCGTTTCAGGCTCCGTTCGACGTAAGCCCCCCGGTACTGCCGCGAACCGATCGCAACGTCGAACCCCTCGGCGATGGCCTGGATCATGGGGATGAAGGCATCCAGGTCGGTGGAGAGGTCGATGTCCATGTAGGAAACGATGTCGGCCTCGCTCTCCTTCCAGGCGTGCTTGACCATCCGCCCCCGCCCCTTCTGGGGCAGGTGGACCACCCGCACGTCGGAATACTCTGCCGCCAGCGCGCTCGCGACCTCGAGCGTGCGGTCACGGGAGGCGTTGTCGCCAATCGAGATCACCCAGCGAAAGGGGGGATTATGCTCCAGCAGGTACTGCCGCAGGGCGGAGACGCTCTTCTCGAGCACGTGCTCCTCGTTGTACACCGGCAACAGGATATCGACCAGCGGCAGTTGGTTTGCTTCGCTCATGGCTCCCCTTTGGCTTCCCCGGGCCCGCTGCCGGCTACAGGTCGAACCCGTAGGCCAGGCCGATCTGAACGTTGATGTTGGTCAAATCCAGCTTGTACTGGGCGTCTTCGTGGAGGGCCTTCTGAGCCAGGTTGAACTGGGCCATCGTCTGAAAGTAGAGCGAGTCGGAGAACTTGTAGTAGAGGCCGACCAAAGCGGTGAAGCCGAGCATCTTCTGGTCGATCGTCTCGAGCGGGTTGACGTCCTTGAAGATGTACAGGTTGAGCCCTGCGCCGGTATAGGCGAGCAGGTTGCCGTCTTGCAGAAAGTAGTAGCGAGCGGCGAGCTGAATCGGGTAAAGCTTGAACTGCATCTCCTCGCCGGTGGGCAGCCATTCGACCGCTTGTTTGCCGCTGGCATAGGAGTAGGCGAAGAACAGGTCGAAGTCGTCGGTGAACTGGTAGGAGAGATTGAGCCCCACCCCCATCGGTTTGCCGTAGACTCCCGAGAAGCCCTTGCCGAGCATTCCGTTGTACTGGCCGGTGAGGCCGACCCGAAGCTTGCCCCGTTCGGTCTGCAGCAGCAGGTCCTGGTAGTTGGAGGATTGGGCTAGCAGGGCGGCCAGCGGCAACACGAAGAGGAAGGTCAGCGAGAGGGCGAGGATTCGTTTTGTTTTCATTGGCTTCACCGTTCCCTAGTTATGGTCGAAGGGGCTCTGATGCCCCAGGGCATCGAGGGCCACCACCACGTACTCGTAGTTTTTGCCCGCCTCGATGCTCAAGTCGAAGTAGCGGTTGACTCCGCCGATGGTCGATTCGGGCAGGGGGGCATACTCCCCGACCCCGGCGACGCGACGGTAGATCTTGTAGCCGGTGATCTGGTAGCCTGCGGCGGGGTTCTTGGGGTTGGCGCTCCAGGTGACCAGATAACCGTCCTTGTCGTACAGGATGGTGCGGAACCGGGTCTTGACCGCGGTGCTGAGGGCGTTGAAGAGGGCCTTGACGGTCAGCGTGCGGGCGGTGGAGGTGCTGAGCCCGTGATTGTCGGTCACGGTCAGCTTCACCGACACCTCGCCGTGACGGGCAAACGCGTGGGTCACTTCCCTCCCCTGGTAGGTGGTGCCGTCGATCTCCCAGCGGTAGTCGGCGATCGCCCCGTCGGGGTCGGTGGAGGAGGCAGCAGAAAAGGTGACGCGATCCTGCCAGAAGATATCGGACTGGCTAGCGGTGAAAACCGGGATCGGCGGTTCGTTGGCCGTCCAGGCTCGGTTGGAGGTGACCCAGAGCTCGCTGAAGAAAACCCCCCCGTCGGACAGGATCGGCGAGTAGGTGACCACCGCCAGCGACCCGTCCGAAGACATCGCCACGCACTCCATGTCCATGTTGTCGGGGATGGAATCGACGATGCCGAGGCCGGTCCAGGTGCCGTTCACCATCCAGTTGTAGTAGGTGCTGAACCCGCCGTGGGCCAGTACCAGGATGTTGCGCGAGTTGGCCAGTTCGATGTTGAGGTTGTTGTAGTTGCGGGTCAGGTTGGGCGTCAGGTGGGTCTTGCCGTCGAAAGAGGCCCCGGTCCAGTAGCGCAGGAACATGTTGCGGGTGGCCCCGGTGGTGGCGTCACGGTCCTGCATGTAGAGCACGTACGGGGTCTTGTGCTCGTCGAGGACGATGCGCGGCCGGTGCACGTTGATGGTCAGTTCCTGGCCGTTCTTGACGTCGACGATCGGCAGCTCCCAGGTGCCGATGGCCGCCTTGCCGATCGGCCGCCGGGTGTAGTACATGGTGTAGGAACCGTCCTTGCTGTACAGGAACTGGGCCCACACCAGGTGGACGTGGGTGTCGTCGACCACGATGTCGGGGGTCTGGGTACGGACGTGATCGGGGTCGGGCCAATCCTCGATGATGACCTCGTCGCCGTACTTGGCGAAGAACCGGCAGCGCAGGGCGGGGGCTTCGTAGAGAGAGACGTAGAGGTTCTTGGCGGGATCGAGGGCGAAGCGTAACTGTTCGATCTTGGCGTGGTGGGGCCCCTTGACGTGATTCTTGGGGATGGTCAGGGTGGCCAGCCGGGTGATCGGCGAAAACCCGCCGGCCGTACTGTAGGTGCGGTACATCACCGAGTTGTCGGCATCGGCCAGAGTGACCGCTTCGCCCCAGATGATGTGCATCGTGTTGTCCTGGTCGAAGCGGATGAAGGGGGTGTACCCCTGGCGCAATCCGTCCGAAACCTGGCCGAGCAGGGTGATCCGGGCCCCGTCGTACTTGGCCAGTTTGACCTTGTAGTCTTCGACGTAGGCGATGTAGGCCGTGTTGCCGCGATCCAGCCGCACGAAGTTTTCACGGATGGTGCCGCTGGTCGGGAGTTTGATCGAGGTTTGCCAAGCGGCCAGGGTCGCCGTGAACAGCAAGGCCCCTAGCGCCGTGCGGAAAATGGTCTTCATGGGAATTCCTCCGTGGGACAGGGTTGGATTTTACCATTTTCGACACCGCCAAGTCAACCCGGCGCATTGCCTCATCAAAAAACGCGACGACGAGGGTGTGGTTGCCTCATCGTAAAAACGCGCTGAGATGTTAGCACGAATCCAGTTCATCCGGCAGCTCCTTTTCGGCGCAAATAGACTAAGCGTTCCAACTTTGATTGCAAGAGACCGATCGTCCGCTTTAAGGCGAAGGGATTCAAGGTTTCATACTCTGTTTTCAGACGATCCTTGACCTCGTCAGGCACATCGGCCTGACCCAAGATGCGGTGATATGGCGTCTGCGGAGAGTTATTGTCAATTGTTGTGGATGAGAAAAATGGAGAAGGCATCCTTCGGGCTG